>JAIRRM010000101.1 GCA_031255975.1 Propionibacteriaceae bacterium
GACTGGTTCATGGTGCGGGCACGGTTCATGATTTTCAGTGGCGACTAGACGACGATACGAGGTCAGAAAAGGAACGAGCCGGTGACGATCATCACTGCCTCTGCGGCGGCCACCAGACAGAGGATCACGAACAGGAACAGCACCAGGTTGGCGGCGCGATATTTGTTCATACGCTTGAAGATGGCCACCTTCGTGAATCGCTGCGGATCGAAATCGGCGTAGTAGCCACTGAGCGCCACCGCGACGGTTTCCGCCTTGAACTCAAGTTGGTTGAGCCTAGCCTCTTCACTTTTCAGAGCCAGCACACAGAATACGGAAACCCCAAGTGACAAGGCTGGAAATACGACGGCAACCGGGGACAACACAGTGCCCGCGTCAACCCTGATGATATAAGGCACGGCTATCAGAGCCAGCACCGCGAGCACGGCTTTCACCACCACTCCCCAATAGTGGTTGTGATAATAGTGATAGCGCTCCTCCACCAAACGCAGCATCTCTACCAGTTCGCCGCGCTCAATGCGACCGGAGGCCAACTCGGCACGCAGCCCCTCGACCTTCTCGTCAACCAGTGGTTGCACCAGCGAAGCAAGCGTCCAAACCTTACCCATCGGCTTCACTCCCCCTTCCCCACCGCCAGAAGCGCGGCGTCGATGCCGCGCGTGTACACCATATCGCAAGGGCCAATGCCGACGGCGAACAACCGCGTAAGTTGAGCGGCGGGTTGCCAATCGGCCACCGTCGCCTTGGAGTTGATGGCACCCCAGGTGGTTGTTTGCACATTGACCCCCTGGGCGTGTACGGCGGCGATGGCCTGTCTGCTGATACGGCTGGCATAGCCTTTCAGAAACGGCAGTCGCCTGAGGCCGTTGCAGTACGCGGTGACGGTCGCTACGGATACCGCCCCTCCAAATGGCACCCCCCGAGACGCCTGGTCTTGTAGCACGCTCAGCAGTTGGGGTGGAAGCTCGGTGAGCGCGTACATCACATCTCCTGCGCTGCCATCCGCGCCTTTGACGTGTGGATACTCAAGCGCCCCTTCTCCGGTAGCCAACACGGCATAGCGGCCTCTCAGACCAAGACGTAGGTAACCGCCGCGACTGGCGTGTAGCCGGTTTGCCAGCCAGCGCCCAAACCAACCAGACGGGTACGACAACACCGGTACGATCCCGGCGTTGAGAATCAACGGCACCTCAGGCCAGACCCGGTGCACCGCCAGCAGAATGGAAGGTGAGAGGCTTGAGACCGTGATGCGTTCGGCCACCCGCGCGGCCGCGACCGCCTCCTTGAACCGCATAGCGTTGTCACTTTGCGCGGCGGTGTCCCCCAGGGACTTCAACTCCACCACCAGGTGTTTGCCGGGGTTTGCCGCCAGTACGTCCAATGCCAGCCGCAACCGCACCGCGTCTACCAACTGGGATTCCACCGAAGCGCCGATGGTTTTGCCGGACGGCGTCGTGGCATCATGCGAGACGAAGAATGCTCCGTCGGCGCTCACCCGCACGTCAATCTCCATCGCGGGTGCCACCCCCCCTAGGGCACGCTCCATGTCGGCGATCACATCCGGCTCCGCCCATAGTGACTTCTCAATCAACTGTGTGCCGCTCGTCGCCATGCGTTCAGCCTACCGGCGGCGGTTGAACCGCCGCATCCAGTTCGGCGGCCAAAGCCGGGTGTACCCAAGCGTGCATCCGCGTGCCCGCCGCCACATGCTCGCTGGCGATCACCTCACCACTACGGCGTACCCGATCCACCAGATCGCCGCGCGCCCACGGCACCACCACGTCCAACTCCACACCAGGAGTGGGCAGCGCTGCCTCAATGGCGGTACGCAACACGTCCAGGCCAACCCCGGTATGCGCGGACACGAACAGCGCGTCCGGCAACGCCCGCCGTAGACCGGCTAGCGTTTCCGGGGCCGCCACATCCACCTTGTTCACTACCAGAATCTCCGGCAGATCAGCGGCGTCGATGTCACCCAACACCTGCCGTACGGCATCAATCTGCCCAAAAGGATCGCGCTCGGAGCCGTCCACCACATGCACCAATAGGTCAGCCTGAGCCGACTCCTCCAACGTGGACGCGAACGCCTCCACCAGTTCATGCGGCAGATGACGCACGAAACCAACGGTGTCGGTCAGGGTGTAGCCCCGCCCGTCGGCGGTTTTGGCGCGTCGGGTGGTGGGGTCGAGGGTGGCGAACAGCGCATCCTCCACCAGCACCCCGGCCCCGGTGAGCCGGTTCAGCAGGCTTGACTTCCCGGCGTTGGTGTAGCCGACGATGGCCACCGACGGCACCCGGCTCCGCTGCCGGTCGCTACGTTTCAGGGCGCGCTGTGCGTCCAACTGCTTTAGTTTGCGCCGTAACTGCGAGATACGCCTGCCGATCAGTCTCCGGTCGGTCTCGATCTTGGTCTCACCGGGACCGCGACCCCCGATGCCAACACCACCGGAAGCCCGTCCACCCACCTGACGCGACAACGAGTCACCCCAGCCGCGTAACCGCTGTTTCAGATACTGCAACTGCGCCAACTCCACCTGGGCCTTGCCCTCGACGCTTTTGGCGTGCTGCGCGAAAATGTCGAGAATCAACGCGGTGCGATCCACCACCTTCACCTTGATACGATCTTCCAGATTCCGCAGTTGCGCCGGGGTGAGTTCGCCATCGCAGATCACGGTGTCGGCCTGGACGGCCCGCACCGCATCCGCCACCTCGTCCACCTTACCCCGCCCGATGTACGTCGCCGGATCCACCTGTTTGCGACGCTGAATGAAGGCATCCAGCACTTGCGACCCCGCCGTGTCGGCGAGGGCTGCCAATTCGTGCATGGCGTTCTCGGCCTCCTCTTCGGTGCCACTCACCCACACGCCAACCAACACCACCCGTTCCAACCTAAGTTGGCGGTACTCCACCTCGGTGACATCAGCAAGTTCGGTGGAAAGCCCCGGCACGCGACGCAGTGAGTTGCGAGCGGCCAGGTCGAGTTCGCCACCGCTCAACTCGACGGCATCCAGCGAGTCCCAGTCGAGCGGTTCGTCCAGGGTGGCGTCGTTCATCTCATTCATCTGTCTCAAACACCCCATGTGCGGTGATGACCGCCGGGCCGATCAGATACGCCTCAGAACTGTCGGTCAATTCCACGTCAAGCCGCCCACCCGGCACATCAACGGCAAGCCGAAGCTCTCGCCCAGCCATACCTGCGACGTAGCCGTACGCGACCGCCGTGGCCACCACCCCGGTGCCACAAGCGGGTGTTTCGCCGACACCCCGTTCATATACCCGCATCTCGACCACACCAGGCTGTTTCGCACGCGAGAACTCGCAGTTCACGCCCTGCGGGAATACGGCGTGATCGTAGTCTGGTTCGTCGCTCAAATCGAGGGAGGCCAGCGAATCGGTGGCCCGTAGCAATGCCACGGCGTGCGGGTTGCCCACATCCACCGCCACCGCCTTGAAGCGGCGCTCCGACACCCCCGTCCAAGTGGTCGTATCCGATAGCGACACCCGACCCATGCTCGCCTTATAGCGACCGTCGGGCAACCGCCAGACGGTGCGCAACCCGGCACGGGTAGCTATGACCACTTCCGGCCCCGGCACTAGCCCCGTCTCGATAACATGGTGAGCGAACACCCTGAGTCCGTTACCACACGTCTCGGCCAATGAACCATCGGCGTTGTGGTAATCCATGAACAGCACCTCCGGGTCGCCGTGCCACTCAGGTACAAAACGACCGTACGTCACCCGCAGCACCCCGTCAGCGCCTATTCCGCCGCGGCGCTCACAAAGCAGCCGTACCTCCTCGGGAGCCAAGTCGGGGCTACCGTCCAGTGCGGAAACGATCACGAAATCGTTCATCGCCCCGTGCCCCTTGGCGTACTCAATGCGCATTCTCATATTGTCCCATGCCGGGCCGACCCTGGTAGTAAGGTCAAAGCGTGAGCATACCTACGTACTCCCTCAATGACGGCCTTGCCATCCCAGCCATCGGTTTCGGCACCGCGAAATTACATGGCTTTGCCGCCACCGATGCAATCCTCTCCGCGTTGGATGTCGGCTATCGCCTCATTGATACGGCGATGAACTACGACAATGAAGGCGCGGTGGGCAAGGCGGTACGCCTGAGCGGTGTGCCGCGTGAACAGATTCTCGTAACCACCAAGTTGCCGGGGCGATTCCATGAGCACGACCTGGCGGTGGCGGCTGTCGAAGAATCCATCACCCGCATGGGGCTCGATCACGTCGATATTGTGCTCATCCACTGGCCCAACCCCAGTCGTGATCGCTACGTCGAGGCGTGGCAGTCGCTCATCGAATGCCGGGAACGCGGCCTGGTGCGCACCATCGGGGTGTCCAACTTCCTGCCGCAGCATCTGACACGTTTGGTGACTGAAACCGGGGTGACCCCGGCGCTCAACCAGATTGAGCGGCATCCGTTCCATCAGCAGAGCGCGCAACTCGCCTTTGATGCCGAACTCGGCATCCGCGACGAAGCGTGGAGTCCGCTGGCGCGGGAACACTGGGCGACAACATCTCCCGTTGTCTCCGACATCGCGGCGCTCCACGGCAAGACTCCCACCCAGATCGTCCTGGCTTGGCACGTCGCCAGCGGCGTAGTGGCCATCCCCAAGTCGGCGACACCTACTCGTCAAGCTGAAAACTTAGACATCTTCGACATCACGTTGAGCACCGATGAAATGGCGGCCATCACGTCGCTAGATGGATCGGGGCAACGTATCGTCGCCGAGGATTCCACCACCCACGAGGAGATGTAGCCGCAAACCTATTAGGCTCACCTTCATGGCGGAAATGATCGTTCAGGGCGGGCATGGGGTGACGTTGCGTTTGGCGGAACCGGGCGCGATGCGGGCAACCATCGAACGCAATGACACCCCAGTAGGCGAGGTCACCGCGCAATGGAGGGACGGAGACAGCCGTTGCTGGCTGGAGTTCGGCGTCACCATCACCAACCCTGCGCTGTGCGGATTAGGCGTCGGGTCTGCCGCCGCCGAGGCATGGGTTCACCATCTTTTCACCACCTACCCCGATATTCGGCGGGTCGGTTTCACTACCTGGTCTGACGACGAGCGTCTGATCGGTCTGGGTAGACGACTGGGGCTCAGCGAGGAGGCCCGAATCCGTGAGGTACGACAGGTGGACGGCAAGTGGTACGACTCGCTCAGCTTCGGAGTGCTGCGCGACGAATGGGCCGAGATCCATGCTCCCCAGATCGGTGTCGGCGTGCTCGCTGAAACCTTCGCCGGGGATGCGGCGCTCGGCCATGGCATCGCCTCACTGCTGGGAAGCGGGGTGCTGGGCTTACCTATGGACGCCGACACGGCGACACCACCCGTAACTGCATCTCCCACCCCAGACACCGCCAAGCCCGCCACCAATTCGGCTAACCCCGCCGACTACATCGACCTGTTCAACCAGGCCCACTGCTCCTCCGATGCTGCCCGAGGTGCCACCCAAGCGGCGCTAATCGAATACCTGAAGGCGCACGATCTCGTCGGAACCGACCTTGATCCCTACACCACCGCTGTGACCCGAGCGCGCCCTGAATGGGCAGCGACCATCCAGGTCTTGCGATTGGGAGATTTTCATTTGGCCCAGTTGGCCGGCGACGGCCCGCCCGAAGGCTGGGGCCTCGTCTGAGCCACCACGCCGCCGTACCACCCGTTGAAGGTAAGCACCGCGCCGCTATAACAGCCCCAGCGCGGTGGTGACAAACCGTTCCGGCTCCGCCCACTCGATACGGCGGTCGCGGCGGAACCAGGCCAGTTGTTTCCGGGAGAACTGTCTGGTGGCGATCTCGGTGCGTTCCTTGGCCTGCGCCTCGGTGAGAGTGCCGTCCAGGTATGCCAGCACCTGCGCGTAACCCAACGCCCGCGAAGCGGTCACCCCACGCCGCAGCCCCAGGGCCTCCAACCGGCGTACCTCGTCCACCAAGCCGGCTAGCCACATTCGATCCACCCGTGCCGCGATGCGCTCATCCCCCACCTCACGCGGGATCAAGACCCCCAACTGCACCACACCGGGTAGCGCGTACACCGGTTCTGGCAGCCGCGATGTGAACCCGCCAGTCAGTTCGATGGCCTCCAAAGCCCGCACGATACGCCGCCCGTTGCCGGGCAGGATGCCAGCGGCCGCCGCCGGGTTACGGGCGTTCAGTTCATCCCAGAGTGTCTCCGCGCCTAACTGATCCAACTTGGCCTGCCATTTGGCACGTACCGCTGGATCGGTTTTCGGGAAGTCAAGCTCGTCCAGAATGGCGTGCAAATACAGCGCCGAACCACCGACGATGATCGGCAGCACCCCACGGGACTCGATATCGGTGATCGCCGCCCTGGCGCGATCCCGAAACTCGGCCACCGCGGCGGTCTCGGTGATCTCCATGATGTCGATGAGGTGATGTGGTACTGCGGCCCGTTCCGCCGGGGTGGGTTTAGCGGTACCGATGTCCATGCCACGATAGACGGCCATGGAGTCGGCGTTGACGATCTCGGCGGGACGCCCCTGGCAGGCCAGCCGCAGCGCGATTTCAACAGCGAATCCAGACTTTCCGGATGCCGTCGGCCCGACGATGGCGAGGATGGTCATGGCGTGCCCTGGATGCCTTAAGCCTCAGTCGTCACCCTGGACGATACCGGGGCGCAGTCGGGGAGCGGTACCGCCAATGTTTTGCGTCGTACCGCCAACGCTCGCGGGCATCACTCCTTCAGCCACCCCGCTCTCGGCACGTTCTCTGGCTTCCCAGGCGTCGCCACCGGCGGTACGGATCAACTCCCCCAACGGAGCGTCGGCGATGAGGTGGTGCGGCGCGGCATAGGTGACCTCCACAGTGGCGATGTCACCAGGACGGGGCCGTTCAGCCGGATCGTCCGGCATGGCGACATGCACCAGCCGGTTGTCGCGCGCCCTACCTGACAACCGTCGAGTGCCAACGTCCTTGCGCCCCTCACCCTCGGCGAACAGCACCTCGACACGGCGTCCCACCTGCGTCTTGTTCTCCTCCCAAGAGATCTTCTCGATCTCTTGAACCAACCGTTCATAGCGTTGCTGCACCACCTCATGTGGCACTTGGTCGGACATGGTGGCCGCCGGTGTGCCGGGGCGCTTGGAGTATTGGAAGGTGAAAGCCGCCGCGAATCGCGCTTCGTGTACCAGGCTCAGCGTATCGTCAAAATCCTGCTCGGTTTCACCTGGGAAGCCGACGATAATATCGGTGGTGATGGCGGCGTCTGGCATCGCGGCGCGCACCTCGGCCAAGATGCCACGGAAGCGTTCCCGACGGTACGGGCGGTGCATCCGCCGCAGCACGTCATTGGAGCCGGATTGCAGCGGCATATGCAGGCTGGGCATTACATTCGGCGTCTCGGCCATGGCGGCGATCACTTCGGAAGTGAAGTCCTTAGGATGCGGTGATGTGAACCGTACCCGGCGCAGCCCCTCGATGTCGCCACAGGCCCGCAACAGCTTGGCGAAGGCTTGCCGGTCACCCACCTCCACGCCGTAGTTGTTGACGTTCTGTCCCAGCAGCGTCACCTCCTGCACTCCGGCAGACACCAGCGTCCTGATCTCGGCCAAGATCGCCTCTGGGGCCCGATCGGTCTCACGCCCACGCAACCGCGGCACGATGCAGAAGGTGCAGGTGTTGTTGCAGCCTACGCTGATGGACACCCAGGCGCTGGAAGGGGATTCGCGCCGCGTCGGCAGATTGGACGGAAACGTCTCCAGCGCCTCCTTGATCTCCACCTGGCTGACGTGCTCCATTCGGGCACGCTCCAGCAACACCGGCAGCGACCCCAAGTTGTTGGTGCCGAACACCACATCCACCCACGGTGCCCGCGCCACCACAGTCGCCTTGTCCTGCTGCGCCATACAGCCGCCGACGGCGATCTGCATACCGGGGCGTCCAGCCTTGATGGCCGCCATATGTCCCAGGTTGCCGTAAAGCCGGTTGGCGGCGTTCTCGCGCACCGCACAGGTGTTGAACACCACCACATCCGCGTCCGCCGGGACTCCGGGGCCAGGGTCGATCAGAGACGGCACGAAGCCAGCAGCCTCCAACACCCCAGCGATACGCTCGGAATCATGTACGTTCATCTGGCAGCCGTACGTGACCACTTGATACGTACGGGGGCTCTCAGGCTCGGTGTCAACGCTCATAGCCTGACCATGCTATCAAGATGCCTCGTCGCAATGATCGTCCATCCTCGCCCAGTTCCGCCCAACCACACCACACCCAAACCGTTCCCAACGTCACTTACGGTGTACCCGGAGGGCGGCCAAGCTCACCAAGGATTTTAGAGTTGATACCCAGCAAGCTCACACAAGCACGATGACGCTGATGAATCTACCGATAGGGTTTTGGAGTTGATACCCGGCCCCGAACCGGCATTTGCGATGGAGGCGAGCCGACAACCACCCCAGGGGCGCAAAACGATACCTGCGCTGGAGGGCACGCGAGGGGGTCAGTGGGCGGTTTCGGTGGCGATGGATTCACGCACCACGCTCACCTTGATAGAGCCGGGGTAGGTCAGTTCGTCCTCGACCTCACGGGCGATGGAACGGGCCAGTTCCCAGGCCGCGGCGTCATCCACCTCGTCTGGCAGCACCATGACCCGAATCTCACGCCCCGCCTGCATGGCGAACGCCTTGTCAACTCCCTTGTGGGCTCCGGCGATGCTCTCCAATCG
>JAIRRM010000157.1 GCA_031255975.1 Propionibacteriaceae bacterium
GCGCTCCTCCAGTAGTCGCACCGCCGCGTCTGCCGCGTCCATTGGCAGCACCACCGCCATGCCGACCCCCATGTTCAAGGTGGCCTCGGCATCGGATTGAGACACCCCGCCCAACTCCCGCGTCAGTGAAAACACCCGGGGCGGTGCCCAGGTGGCGCGGTCGATCTCGGCCCGCATTTCGTCCGGGATCACCCGCACCAGGTTTCCGGCAAATCCGCCGCCGGTGATGTGGCTCATGGCGTGTACCTCAACTTCGGCGATGAGCGCCAACATGTCTCGGGCATACACCCGGGTCGGAACGAGCAGTTCCTCACCGAGGGTACGGGAGAAGTCAGGCACGTAACGTCCGTAATCCCACCCGGCGTCGCCAAACACGCGGCGCACCAGCGAGTAGCCGTTGGAGTGCAACCCAGACGACGCCAGCGCCACCACCGCGTCGCCGGGACGTATCCGCTCCGCCCCCAGCAGCTTGGCCTGCTCCACCACGCCAACGGTGGCTCCGGCGATGTCATACTCGTCGGGGCGCATCAGGCCGGGGTGCTCGGCGGTCTCACCGCCGATGAGCGCCGCCCCCGCCGCGACGCAAGCCTCGGAGATACCCCGTACGATCTCAGCGATACGCTCCGGAACCACACGCCCGCAGGCGATGTAATCGGTGACGAACAGCGGCTCCGCGCCGCACACCACCAGGTCGTCCACCAACATGCCAACGAGATCCCAGCCGATCGTGTGGTGAACGCCGAGAGCCTGCGCGATAGCCACCTTGGTGCCCACGCCGTCGGTGGAGGTAGCCAGGATCGGGTGGTCATACGCCTTGAGCGCCACGGCGTCGAACAAACCCGCAAACCCGCCGATACCGCCCAGCACCTCCGGACGACGCGATTTGGCCACATGCTCGGCCATCAACCGTACCGCTAGGTCACCGGCCTCGATGTCCACCCCCGCCTGGGCGTAGGCAGAAGCAGCCGCAGCAGCCGCATTCGAATCGCCGCTCATGACGCCTCCCTCAATTCGGTGTTCGTTTTGACCAGTCGCAACCCGCCGGTGGTCTCAAGATCGTCGCCGCTCAGCCCCAGTTGCTCCAACTGCCCGGCTGGCAACTGCACCGGGTAGCGTCCGTTGAAACAGGCGCGGCACAACTCGGAGGGCACCACATGTGTAGCCATCGTCAACCCCTCCAGGCTGACGTAACCCAACGTGTCTGCCCCGATTGAGCGGCAAACCTCGGCGACGCTCATCCCCGGCGCGATCAGTTCGGCGCGGGTGGCAAAGTCGATACCGTAAAAGCAGGGCCACAGCACCGGTGGGCTGGAGATGCGTACATGTACCTCGGCCGCCCCGGCGGCGCGTAGCATCGCCACCAACTGCCGTTGGGTGTTGCCGCGCACGATGGAGTCATCGACGACCACCAGCCGCTTGCCCTCCACCACATCGCGCAACGGATTGAGCTTCAGCCGGATGCCAAGCTGCCGGATAGATTGCGAAGGCTGAATGAAAGTACGACCCACATACGGATTCTTGACCAGACCATGACCGTACGGGATACCCGACTGCGCCGCATACCCAATTGCTCCCGGAGTGCCGGAATCAGGCGTGGGGATCACCAGATCGGCATCCACCGGGTGTTCGGTGGCGAGAATCTTGCCGATCTTCACCCGGATGTTGTGAACCAGCCGCCCACCCAACTTGGAATCGGGACGGGCCAGGTAGACATACTCGAAGATGCAGCCGCGTGGGTTGGGGGCGGCGAAACGCTCCGAACGTGGCCCCGCCTGGTCGATGATGAGCAGTTCGCCCGGCTCCACCTCGCGTACGAATGTGGCTCCTACGATGTCGAGGGCACAACTCTCGCTGGCCACCACCCAGCCGTTGTCCAAACGGCCCAAGCAGAGCGGACGAATGCCCTGCGGATCACGCGCCGCGTACAAGGCGTGATCGGTCATAAAGGTGATACTGAACGCTCCAGCCAGTTTCGGTAATACATGGCGAGCGGCGGCGGCGACACTGCCGGGGTAGGTGGTGAGCAGCGCCGTCAGGATCGCGGTGTCAGAGGTGGAATCCATCTCATGTTTACGCGGCACCTCGTCGTAGGGCAACAGATCGGCCAACAACTGCTCCAACTCGGCGGTATTGGTCAGGTTGCCGTTGTGCGCCAACGCCAGGCCACCGTCACGATGGGCACGGAAAGTGGGCTGCGCATTACTCCACACCGAGGCCCCCGTGGTGGAGTAGCGCGTATGCCCGATGCCGATATGCCCCGGCAGTGAGTTGAGCGCGTTTTCATCAAACACCTGGCTCACTAAACCCATGTCTTTGTACACCAGGATGCGGCTGCCGTTGGAAACGGCGATACCGGCAGACTCTTGGCCGCGATGCTGTAACGCGTACAACCCGAAGTAGATAAGTTTGCTGACGCTCTCGCCGGGTGCGTATATGCCGAAAACCCCGCACTCGTCCTGCGGACGGTCGGTACCGAGTTCTGCGGTCAATCGACCATCGGGGCGCAGCACCACGAGGTGAGTCTAGCCGCCGCTATCAAATCCGGTTGGCGGCGTCCGCCGTCGCGTTACCAGCCGTCGTGGGAACCATGGCAACAACGCACTCAAGAAATATCCCCGGAGTATTCGCAGCAGTGTATCCGTGCCCCTGCCAACGCCACCTGGGAGGAGGCATCCGGGCAGGTGACCAGTCGTGTCAACCCACGGTGGATTTCTCATCCGTACCCAAACTTGATGACGCTA
>JAIRRM010000178.1 GCA_031255975.1 Propionibacteriaceae bacterium
GCAGTTGGCTGGAAAACTTGGCCCCCGCTCGCGACACCCAACCAATACACAACCTGGTGATCGTGCCGGACGAATGGTCGCTGCAGGAGGTAGAACCGCTGATTCTCACCCGGTTCGGCCCGGCGGATCGGGTGTACAACTGCCCAACCACGACCGCGGAGATCTGGACGTATGACAGCGACCTCAAACCGATGGTGAACCGCTGAGCGTTCGCCACACCCAGCAATCGCGCAGACGGCCACAGCCACCACGCCGCCTGCACCTGGCCGAGGCAGCTGTGCCCAAAGCCCCCCCGCAACCACCCTGGACGGGCGAAAAGCACCTCCGCAGGTGCGGGTTTACGCCACGCGGCGCAGTTCGTCTAACTCCTTGGAACTGCGTAACACATAGGTGGGCGGGGCTTCGCCGCGAACACATTGTCCGGTGATAACGACCGTTTTCACCTCGTCGCGGCCTGGCACCTCGTACATCACGTCGAGCAGAGTCTCCTCCAGGATCGCACGGAGCCCCCGGGCACCAGTACCACGCTCCATCGCCTTGGCGGCCACCAGTTCGATGGCCTCGTCGGTGATCTCCAATCGCACCCCGTCGATCTCGAACAGCCGCACAAACTGTTTCACGATTGCGTTGCGCGGCTCCACCAGAATGCGCCGCAGCGCCACTTCGTCCAGTCTCGGCACCGAGGCTATCACCGGGAGCCGTCCGATGAACTCGGGAATCATGCCGTATTTGTGCAGATCCTCCGGTTGCACCTGAAGGAACGGATCACCGCCCACCGCCACTTCGGATTCGTCGGTGGTGAACCCAACGGCGCGCTTGCCGACGCGGGTATTGATGACATCCTCCAGCCCGGCGAACGCACCGCCAACGATGAACAAGATGTTGGTGGTGTCGATCTGGAGGTAATCCTGGTGTGGGTGTTTCCGGCCCCCTTGCGGCGGCACCGACGCCACCGTGCCCTCCAGAATCTTCAACAGCGCCTGCTGCACTCCCTCACCGGACACGTCACGGGTAATAGAGGGGTTTTCAGCCTTGCGGGCGACCTTGTCGATCTCGTCGATGTAGATGATGCCGGTCTCGGCACGCTTGATGTCGTTGTCGGCGGCCTGAATGAGTTTCAACAGGATGTTCTCCACATCCTCACCCACATAACCCGCCTCGGTGAGCGCGGTGGCATCGACCAGCGCAAAAGGCACATTCAGCATTCGAGCTAACGTTTGAGCGACGTAGGTCTTGCCGCAACCGGTAGGGCCGATGAGCAACACATTCGATTTCGCCAGTTCCACGTCGTCATCGCCGTGACCACTTTGCACTTTGAGCCGCTTGTAATGGTTGTAGACCGCCACCGCGAGCGCTTTCTTGGCGGAATCCTGCCCGATCACATATTGGTCGAGGAAGGCATGGATCTCGACCGGTTTCGGCAGTTCGCCGCCCACCTCGATAGCTCCGAACTGTCCGACTTCCTCGTCAATGACTTCGTTGCACAGATCCACACACTCGTCGCAGATGTACACGCCAGGCCCGGCGATGAGCTTTCTGACCTGCTTTTGATGCTTACCGCAAAACGAGCATTTGTAGAGGTCTGCGCTGTCACTGAGGCGAGCCACGATACCCATGCCTTTCAGTCGATCATCCGGAATAGGGAAGCCCCGGACGCGACCAGTCTTCCACGTTGTGAGACTCTGGAGAGGATGCCGACGCGGCAACGACTCCAGGAGTCTTGAGCCACGGTTGAGACCTGGCGACTACGACCGCCGCCAGGACACAGCCACGCCGCCCGCTCAGCCAAGGTTCTTCAGGCTCGGCAGAATATCGTCGATCAGGCCGTATTCGATGGCTTCCTGGGCGGTGAGGAACTTGTCACGCTCCACGTCCAGATGTACCTGATCTAGCGTTTTGCCGGTGTTATCGGCGAGCATCTGCTCCATCAGGGTACGGATACGGGTGATCTCGCGCGCCTGCACCTCCAGATCGGACGATTGCCCGTAGATGCCCTCCGAGGTGGAGGGCTGATGAATAAGAATGCGCGAGTTCGGCAACGCCAACCGCTTGCCCTTGGTGCCAGCGGCCAACAGCACCGCGGCCGCGGAGGCCGCCTGCCCCAGGCACACCGTCTGAATCTCGGGCTTGATGTAGCGCATGGTGTCGTAGATGGCGGTGAGTGCCGTGAACGAACCGCCGGGAGAGTTGATGTAGATGCTGATCTGCCGCTCCGAGTCGAGCGATTGCAAGCAGAGCAACTGCGCCATCACCGCGTTGGCGATCTCGTCACCGATGGGAGTGCCAAGGAAAATGATGCGATCTTCAAACAGTTTGGTGTACGGATCGACGCGGCGCACGCCATAGCTGGTGCGTTCCTCCCACTGCGGGATGATGTAATCCATACGCGGCTGGGTGTACGTGGCGGCACCACCAGTCGGAGCAAAATCGGGGTTGAAGCCGGTCGTCATACCACTCATCGTCCTCACTTGATTGAGCCTGCCGGGGTGATCTGCGAGGCACGCTCGTAGACATGATCGATGAATCCGTAAGCCAGCGCCTCCTCGGAGGTGAACCAACGATCCCGATCCCAATCGGTCTCGATCTGCTCCAGGCTCTGCCCGGTGTGTTTGGAGATCAACTCCCGCATCATTTTCTTGGTGTACAGGGACTGTTCAGCCTGAATGCGGATGTCGGTTTCGGTGCCGCCCACGCCTCCGGAGGGCTGGTGCATCAAGATACGGGCATGTGGCAGCGCATAACGCTTGCCCTTGGTGCCAGCGGAGAGCAGGAACTGGCCCATTGAGGCCGCCATCCCCATGGCGACGGTGGCCACGTCGTTACTGATCCACTGCATCGTGTCGTAGATGGCCATACCCGCGTCAACCACACCACCAGGTGAGTTGATATAGAGATAGATGTCCTTCTCCGGGTCTTCGGCGTTCAGCAGTAGCATCTGGGCACAGATCGCGTTGGCATTCTCGTCTTTCAGCTCAGAGCCTAAAAAGATGATGCGGTTGGCGAGCAGCGATTGGTACACGTTATCGGCCATGCCGCCCAGTGGGGGCACAGCGGCCATACGGGGAACTTCTATCACGGGAGAGACCCTACCTGCTAAGGGGGACATTTTTGGACGAACCGCCAGCGCTATTCGCTATCAGCGTGTTGCCGCTGCCTCACAGCGGCTTTTTTGGAGTGCTTCGCGGCCTTGGGGAGTTCGGGGTAGGGGTTGGACGAGACCAGCGCGTCCAGCCACTTGGCGTTCGGATCGATGTCGAGCAACACCGCTTTCACCATCAACGTCATCGGCAGCGCCAGCAGTGTACCCAGCGCGCCGAACACCCAACCCCAAAGCAGCAGCGAGATGAACGACACAGACGCGGTGACCCCCACCGCATCGCCGGTGAATCGCGGCTGGATGATCGACTGCACCGCGAAATTGAGCACTGAATACGCGATGATGAGGATCAACATGTTCTGCCAGCCGTTAGCCAGCAGCGCCATCAGCGCGGGCGGCAACAAACCGATCACGAAGCCGATGTTCGGAATGTAGTTGGTGAGGAATGAGAACATCACCCACACCAGTGGCAGCGGCACATTCAAGATCAGTAGCGCCCCACCGTCCAGCAAGGCGACGATAAGGCCGAACAGCGATGTCACCAGCCAGTAACGCCGCACCCCATTGCCGAACGAGCTGAGCACTCTGCTCACATGCGGGCTGGACTTGGCCGACAGTTTTACGCGGGCTGCGAACCCCGGCGCGTCCATGGCGAAGAAGATCAAGCTGGCGATAATCACCGCGATACCGCCGAAGATGGCGTACGTCTGCGAGAGCAGGCTGGTTGCGGCGTTGACAACCGAGTTCGGGTCGATCATGCGCAGCAGATCCATAATCCCGGTGGTGTCAATGTCGGGGTCGAACTGTCGGATCAGATCGATGACGGATTGCATCACCTTGCTGTACTCGGCGCTGTAGTTGGGCAGCACATCAATCATGTCGTTGATCGCCCACACCAGCGCGCCGACGGCCAACAGCAGGATGACAAGGACTGCCAGCGCCATCACCGTGGCCCCGACCCACGCCGGCGCCCCCTTTGACACCAGGAAGGTGTGCAGCGGGTACGCGGCGATTATCAGGTTCAACGCCAAGAACAGCGGCGCGACGAACGTGGCGAACTCGCGCAATAGCACCAACGCGGCCAGCGCACCCGCCAACCCGATCATGCCGACGACGAATCGCGGCAAACCGCTACCCGTGGCCGCCACTTGAGGTTTTTGCTCGTCTGCCATAATCCGGAGTCTACCTACCTACCTGAGTCGACTACTTGACCGACTTCTTGGCGGCGCTCTTCTTGGGCTTGTCCGCCTTCTCGGTTTCCTCAGGCTTACCGGCTTCCTCGGGCTTGGTGGCGGCGGCGTCCGGCAACTCCTCGTAGGTGCCGTCAGAACGCAGTCGGGCCATGTCGAGTTTCTTGCCACCGGCGGTGGCTGTCGCCTCGTTGACGATCAACCCCACCGCCTTGCCACGGCGGATGTCGGCCAGCCATTCCTGCATATGGCCGTGTTCCATCATGTGCTTGGCTTCTTCATCGGGCGTGGTGCCGTTCTCGGCGGCTTTCTGCAACAGCATCCCGGTGAGATCTTCCTGAGTGACGCTGACTTCACGCTGGCCCGCCACCTTGTCGAGGATGAGCTGCACCCGGATGCCCCGTTCGGTGCGCCCCTTGATGCCCGCCCAAAACTCATCCGGGTCCTTGGTGGTCTCCTCCTCGCTGCGCGCTAGATAGCTCTCCAGCGTCAGGCCGAGCTGTGTCAACTGCTGTTCGATCTGCTGCTTGCGCGGCTCGAACTCCTCGTCCACCGCGCTTTCTGGCAGGGCGAACGGTGTCATGGCGACCACCTCGTCCAGCACCTTGTCACGCACCACGTTGGCCTGATCAAGCCGACCGGCACGCTCCAGTGAATCCTTAAGCCCGGCCAGCATCTCAGTGGCGGTGTCGTATTCGCTCACCAACTGCGCGAAATCGTCATCGACGACCGGCAACACCTGTTCCTGTACCTTGCTCACGGTGACGGTGATATCGGCGTCCTCGCCTTCGTGTGGGCCGCCCACCAGGGTGGACTTGAACGTCTTGGACTCCCCCGCTTTGAGACCGGTGACCGCCTTGTCTAAACCATCCACCAGACCACCGGCACCGACACGGTACGACATGCCATGCGCATCCGAGTCCGGTAGTTCTTTGCCGTTTTTTGAGGCGGAGAGGTCAATGATAACCACATCGTCTTTTTTCGCGCCACGATCAAGTTCGTTGTATGTGGCGAAGCGCTGCCGCAGCACCGTGACCCGTTCAGAGACATCGGCATCGGAAACCAGCACTGGATCAACACTCACCTTGATCTTGGAAAAGTCGGGCAACGTGAACTCGGGCACGATGTCCACCTCGGCGGTGAACTGGGCCGACTCGCCGTCCTCAAGACGGGTCATGTCGATCTCGGGTTGCCCTAGCGGCGTCACATCATGCTCGGCCAGTGCCTCGCCGTACACGCTCGGCAGAATCTCGTTTACCGCTTCCTGTAGCACCGCGGCGCGACCATAGCGCTGATCGATGAGAACGTGCGGAATCTTGCCCTTGCGGAACCCGGGGATGTTGATCTGGGCGGCGATCAGATCGGAAGAG
>JAIRRM010000030.1 GCA_031255975.1 Propionibacteriaceae bacterium
CGCAGCCAGGGTGCCCCCGCCATCGAGGCTTATCCGACGGATAACCGGGGTGCCAAAGTGGATCAGACCATGGCTTACGTCGGTACCCGCGACATGTTCGAGCAGGCCGGGTTCCGCCTGCTGGCTCCTACCGACCGGGTGTCCGGTGGTTTCCCCAGGGTGCTGATGCGCCGCGAACTGCGCGGCGTCCCAGGGTAAACAATGGCGAGCGATGTGAGCGTGGTGGGAGCGAATCGGCAAGTGAGCCGTCGTGGTGGCATCTGCAAACCGGTGGATGGGCGGAACTGCGGCCTTCGTTCGGCAGTACTGAGGTGGTTTTCGGCTTCCCAATCGATCACTCGTTTCTGGCGTATGAATGAAGGGGCCGCGTGGTTCGGCTACCGATTTGGCAAGATTTCGCTGAGAGAAAAACACGTCAATTTCGCCACAGTAATCGCCACCCGATAAACGTAGTTGCTGTCCGATAAGTGGAGCTTCTGGCGCAAGGATGGCCTGGGGCCGTAGTCTCTATGCTGTGAGCGAAACGCAAACCGCAACGGCCACTACCACTACCGCACGTCTCGCATTGGAGAACGCCGCCCCTTCTTCAAAGAAGAAGATCATTTCATGGGCGATGTGGGACTGGGGCACTCAGCCGTTCAGCACTATTGTCGTCACCTTCGTCTTCGCGGTGTACCTCACCGGCGATGCGTTCGGTTCCAAGAACTACACGTCGCAGGCGCTGGCGTGGTCGACCACCATCGCTGGCGTGCTGGTGGCGTTTCTCGCCCCGGTGATGGGGCAGAACTCCGACCGCAACAATCGCACCATGCGCGATCTGCGTTGGCAGACCTGGTTCATCGCCATCACCGCGGGATTTATGTTCTTCGTCAAGCCGCATCCGCAATATCTGATCCTCGGCCTGGTGTTGCTGGGGGTTGGCACGGTGATTAACGAGATCGCCCAGGTGGGTAACAACGCCATGCTGGAAGAGGTAGCCGCCGGCCATAACGTTGGCCGCATCTCTGGTTTCGGCTGGGGCATGGGTTACCTCGGTGGCATCGTCAGTTTGCTGGTTTTCAACTACCTGTTCATAGAGCCTGAGAAGGGCCTGTTCGGAGCCAGTGATGTGGAGGGTTTGGACATCCGCATCACCATGGTCGCCAGTGCCATCTGGATCGCGCTGTTCACGCTGCCGACGTTCCTTAATCTGCGGGATCGTCACGTCGAGCGCCCAAATGCGGCGAACGGCAAGGGCGTGATTTTCGCCTACCGTGAGTTGGGACGTTCCGTGGTACGGCTGTGGGCGGTGTCGCGCCAGACGGTGTTCTTCCTGCTTGCGTCGGCGCTGTTCCGCGATGGCCTGAACGCCATCTTCAGTTTCGGTGCCGTCATCGCTGCCGGCACGTTCGGCTTCACCCCTGGTGAGGTCATCATGTTCGGTGCCGCCGCCAACGTCGCCGCCGGGGTATCCACCATGGCGTTCGGCCTGTTGGATGACAGTATCGGCCCGAAGAAGGTCATCATGACTTCGCTGGTGGCGCTCGTCGTGCTGGCGACCGTGGTGTTCATACTGCATGACGGCGGCAAGACGGTGTTCTGGGTCGCCGGTATGGGACTCACCCTGTTCGTCGGCCCGGCGCAGTCCGCCTCCCGCTCATACCTGGCCCGACTGGTGCCGGTGGGGCAGGCCGGTGAGGTGTTTGGCCTGTATGCCACCACCGGTCGTGCGGTTTCGTTCGTGTCGCCGTTCTTATTCGGTGTCGCCATTTCGGTGGGCGAAGCCGCTACCGGCGCTGAGAACGCGCAGTATTGGGGCATTCTCGGCATCATCGTGGTGCTGATCGGTGGCCTGCTGGCGATGCTGCCGGTACGCGAACCCGACACCAGGGCGATGGTCGCCGACGCTCCTGTCGCGGCATCGGCCTGAGATAGCTGACTCCACCCACAGTTGGGGCTTTTCGAGCCACGGAGCCTCTTGGGCAGAGGGTGTGCCACGGGGCACCGCTAGGGTTGTCCGGCTATCCGAGTTTGCGTGACGCCACTGCGGCTATCGGTTGCAACGTCGGGGTGCCGGAGCCGTCCCGCTTGCCGGTGGCCGGAGGCAGTTCGATCGGTGCCCCAGACGACGCGGAAGCCACCGCCGGTTCCGCCCCAGCCCAGCCGATGAGCAGCATGTCCTCGCCTTTCAAGAACCGGTGACAACGTACCCCGCCGGTGGCGCGGCCCTTGCCGGGATACTCGCTGAACGGGGTCACTTTCACGTTGCCGGCCTGGATACCAGGCAGTACCGTGGCGGTGCCGGAGACGCTCACCACCACGCCGGGCGTGGTGGGGTTCACCACGCCGAACCAGATCACGTGCTGCTTCGGGGCGAGCTTTATACCCGCCATACCGCCACCGGCGCGCCCTTGCGGGCGTACCGACGTGGCCGGGAAGCGCAGCAACTGCGCGTCAGAGGTGATAAACACCAGTTCATATTCGACGTTGGTCAGCTCCACGGCCCCGACCACCCGATCACCATCTTCCAGCCGAATCACGTCCCAGCCGCTTTTTCCGAGTACCTCGGGGTTGACCCGCTTCACCACGCCAGCCCTGGTACCGAGCGCCAACCCCAGCGAATCCGGGTTGAGCGTGGTGAGGCCGATGGGGTGTTCGTCGTCGTCCAAGCCCACCAATGCACTGACGGGCGAACCGCCCTTCAGGTTCGGGGCGGACGCTGTCACCGGAATGGTGGGAAGGTCTATGGCGCGACAGCGTATCAACCGGCCTCGATCCGTCAAGATGCCAAACTCCGCATGGCTGGTGGTCTTGATGGCGGTCAGGATGACGTCGTGGCCATCACGTGGGCCCGCCTCGGGCAGCGGGTCCGCCGAGTCGATACGCGCCAGCAGCCCGGTGGTTGAAAGTAGCACCTGGGCCGGGCCCTCCGGGATCTCCAGCGATACCGCGGCACCGCCCCGTTTGGCGCTGGATACCACTTCGGTGCCGGAACCTTCCAACAGCACGGTACGACGCGCGTCTCCAAACCGTTCCGCGACTTCGGTGAGTTCGGTTGTCACCACTTCATGTAGTCGGGTGGGGCTGTCGATGATGGCCTGCATCTGGGCGGCCCGAGCGATGAGTTCGTCCCGCTCGGCTTCCAGTCGGATGCGCGACAGCTTGGTGAGTTGCCTGAGCTGCATATCCAGGATGTAGTTCGCCTGCGCCTCAGTGAGGTCGAAAGCTTCGATGAGCCGCTCTCTGGCCTGCGCCACCTCGTCAGACGAACGCACGATGGCGATCACGTCATCGATGTCGATGATGGCGATGAGCAGGCCCTCGACCAGGTGCAGCCGCTCTTGGGCTTTGGCGAGACGGTAGCGGGAGCGGCGTAACGTGACCTCAAGCCGATGGTCTAGATAGACCTGAAGCAGTTCCTTCAGGCTCAGGGTGCGCGGCTGTCCTTCCACCAGCGCCACCGCGTTGATGGCGAATGAATCTTCCAGCTTGGTTTGGCGATAAAGCTCGGCGAGTAGCGCCTCCGGGTTGATGCCGTTTTTCACCTCGATGACGAGCTGCAAGCCTTTGTCGAGGTCGGTGAGATCTTTCGCATCGGCGATACCGATGAGTTTTTTCGCCTGCACCAGCGCCTTGATCTGATCCAAAATGCGCTCCGGGCCGACCAGATACGGCAGCTCGGTGATAATGATGCCCTTACGGCGCGGATTCACCTGTTCGATGCGGGCGGTGGCGCGCATCCGGAACGTGCCACGTCCCGTCTCGTATGCCTCTCGCAATCCGTCAAGACCGACGATGCGCCCCCCAGACGGCAGATCGGGGCCGGGTACGAAGCGCATCAGGTCATCAGTGTTCGCCGTGGGGTTGGCCAGCAGATACTTCAGCGCGGCCACCACCTCGACCAGGTTGTGCGGCGGGATGTTGGTGGCCATGCCGACGGCGATGCCGGTGGCTCCGTTCACCAACAGGTTTGGGAACGCGGCGGGCAGCACCGTCGGTTCCAATTCCTTGCCGTCGTAGTTGGGACGGAAATCTACCGTGTCTTCGTCCAAACTGGTGGTCATCGCCAGCGCGCCGGAAGCCATGCGGCATTCGGTGTAACGCATCGCGGCGGGCCCGGCGTCCAGCGATCCGAAGTTGCCGTGTCCGTCGATGAGCAGCAACCGTTCCGCCCAAGGCTGTCCGAGTCGCACCATGGCGTCGTAGATGGCGGAATCGCCGTGCGGATGCAGCCGTCCCATCACGTTGCCTACCACGCGGGCGCACTTCACGTACGCCTTGTCGGGGCGTAGCCCCTCGTCGTCCATCGAGTAGAGGATGCGACGCTGCACCGGCTTGAGGCCGTCGCGGGCGTCGGGCAGCGCGCGCGCATAGATCACCGAATAGGCGTATTCGAGGAAGCTTGCCTCCATCTCGGCGCTCACGTCAACATCGATGATGCGTTCGGACTCCTCGTCCACCGTGTTGGACATGCCACCCCCTTCGCGTCGCCCTCCTATTTTGCCCGGTCAGCGCGGTGGGAACGGGTCGGGCGCGCCGCTGTGGGAAGATGGGAGGGTGAGTGATGACCCGGTGCTGCCAGCCTACGACGCGAGCGGACTCACCGGGGTACTGGGGGCGGTAGCCTCCCAGTTGGCCCCGTCACTTGCCGCCTCCAAGGCTCAGGTCGGGGCCGTTCCTGCCGCGCTCTGGCCCCAAACTGGGGATTCGGGGAGTGGTTCGGTCGTGGAATCGGGGAGCGGGTCGGTCAGGGGTACGCCGCATATTCCCTCCGCCAAACGTTACGTGGTAGTGCTGCTGGACGGCTTGGGGTGGTATGCGTTGCAGGCCGCGTTGGCGGACGCCCCGTACCTCGCGGGCATCTTCGGAGACGGCCATCGACTCGTCACAACGGCACCCTCCACCACTGCGGCGGCTATTACGTCTTTGACCACTGGAGCCGCCCCCGGCGAGCACGGCATGGTGGGATACCGGTTCCGCTGGGCCCCTGGTAGCGGCATGAACGCACTGACGTGGAAGGACGGCCCGGAGAGTGTTGCCGAGTTCTTGCTCGCCCAAACCTGGTTCCAGCGACTGTCCGGGGCCGGTGTGGCGACGAGCACCGTGGCGCTGGGGAAGTTCGTTGACTCCGGGCTCACCAAGGTGGCTCTCGCTGGCGCGCGTTTCGTCCCGGAGGCCCCAAGCACGCCCGCCAGAATAGAACAGGCAGCCGAAGTCGCGGCGGCGGGTGAACGTAGCCTCACCTACGTCTACGAGCGGAAACTCGATCATGTAGGCCACCCTCACGGTACCGACAGCCCGCGCTGGCATCAGGCGCTCACCAAAGTCGACGAGTTTCTGGAACGGCTGCGCGCCGCGCTCAACTCTGACACCGTGTTGTTGGTCACCGGGGATCATGGCATGGTCGATGTAGGGCGGCAGTCGCGGGTGGTAATTGAAGATGAAACCCGTCTCGGCACCGATCTGAACCAGGTGGAGGGCGAGGCCAGATTCCGGCATCTGTACACCGAACGTCCCCGCGATGTGGCGGCCCGCTGGCAGGCTACGCTGGGCTCGCGCGCCTGGGTATGCCGCCGGGAGGAGGCCGCTGAACAAGGGTGGTTCGGGCCAATTTTGGACGTCGTACGGCCACGTATCGGCGATGTGGTGGTGGCGATGCGCGATGATTGGGCAGTGCTCACTCAGACGTATCCGGGTGAGATGAGACTCATCGGTATGCATGGGTCGCTCACGCCTTTTGAGATGTATGTACCGCTGTTGATCGACGAGGGGGAATGATGCCGGACGAGTTATTGACCACGGCGGTGGCACCGGGAGAGTTG
This sequence comes from Propionibacteriaceae bacterium, assembly GCA_031255975.1. Classification (GTDB taxonomy): domain Bacteria; phylum Actinomycetota; class Actinomycetes; order Propionibacteriales; family Propionibacteriaceae; genus WRGV01. The sequence continues at coordinate 5,802 of JAIRRM010000030.1, forward strand.
GTGTTTTTCGGTGGCCCGATGGATTCAGGCAAATCCACGCTGGCGTTGCAGATGGATTACACCCAGTCGGCCCATGACCGCAAAGGACGGCTTTTCACCTCGCAAGATCGTTCTGGACGCCCCCACATCACCTCTCGTATCGGGCTGGAGAAAGACGCCATTGAGGTGGATGACAATTTCGACTTCTGGCGCTACGTCAAGATACAACTCTTGGAAGGCAAGCGGATCGATTTTCTCATCTGCGACGAGGCGCAGTTCTACAGTGTGGAACAGGTCGACCAGTTGGCCAGGTTGGTTGACGAGATCGGCATTGACGTGTTCTGCTTCGGCATCATGTGCGACTTCCGTACCCAGATGTTCCCCGGCTCAAAACGACTGGTGGAACTGGCCGACCGCATCGAGAGTTTGCCGGTCAGGCCGTTGTGCTGGTGCGGGCGTATCGGCACTCACAACGCCCGGGTCATCAACGGCGCGATGGTGACCGAAGGCTCTCAGGTGCTGGTTGGTGACACCGGTGACGGTCGTCCGGACGAGGTGCACTATGAGGTGCTGTGTCGCGTCCATCACCGGGTCAGGCAGCCGAAAGGGTGCTCTGGAGCCACGCTCAGCGCGCACACCCTGTTCGAGGATTGACGATCAGCCGGGGTTTGACGATCAAAGATCGCCGATTAGACCGGAAAAGCTGGCTGGGGTGGATGGTTTAGCGCTGCTCGGGTAGGTGCGGGCTGCCGAACATAATCTCATCCCAGGTGGGCACCGAGGCGCGCTTGCGCCCCTTGCGCTTCGGGGCCGGTGTCGGTGCCGCTTCTGAGGTGGCGGTGGAAGCCGGTGGCGCTGGAGCCGGTGGCTTCTTCGAGGTCGATGGTTTTTTCGGAGCAGGTGGTTGCGCTGGGGCGGCTATTGGCTCGGTCGGTTCGATCGGCTCCGAGAACTCCTCCGCCATCACGGTGATGGTGTCCTCAATGAGGCTGAACAGGTCGGCGTCGCCCTGCCGTGGCTTGGATTCGCCTGAGACCAGCCCGGTGTAGATCTTCACCGAGTCCTCGCTCATGCCGGAGAGCATGTCGTACAGCGCGTCGCCTTCACCGGCGGTAGTAAGGTCGTACACCCCATCCACCTCAGTAAGACCGGCGGGGAAGTAGTCAAGGTCGTCCCGACCCCTGGTGGTTCGCTTAGACGGGGCCAATCTGGGCGGCGAGGTGCTGATCTGGCCGTGCTTTAGGTCGAGGGTGGGTTCGTTCTCATCCGGGTGCGTGGCGCGACCGCGTCCTGGTTGTGGGCCGCGGGCGGTGGTACCCTCGCCGATAAGCCAGCGGGCATCGTCGTTAGCGGCCACCGAGAACCGCCCTCTGGGGTCGAAACGGAACACCGCCTCATGCCCCGCAGAGCCCGACAGATAGCTGGCGCGCACCGTCCAGAGCCGATCCAGGCCACGGGTGGCGTCCCACGCCACCAGCTCCGGGTCGATGCCGCGAGAGGCCAGCCGATCAGACACCATGCCGCCGAGGGTACGGTGCAACACCGGCTCGCCGTTGCGGCGTATCGGGGCGGCCTTGGCCTGATTGGTGGCGTTGTCGCGTTCGGCGAACACCGGGGCCGCGAAGGCACCGATACGCTCCGGAGACACGCCGGCCAAGCGGGCCACCTCATCCAACGACTCGCCGGCGCGGATACGGGTTTGGATCTCACGGGGTGAAAGCGCGATCTCCATGCGTACAACTTACCGCCAAGTCAGCCGTGTTGGGAGCCTCCCACGTCGGCTCTCAGCGGAATAGATGTATCTTGTGGTGGCGTTATCGTGGCGAAACTGCCATAGGTGGTGTATCGTCACTGGCTTGTACGGTCGGGCGAAGCCCCTCCGGCAGTTGAGAAGAGGGAGGACACGATGGCTACTGATTACGACACTCGGAAGCAGGAAGAGGGCGTGGCCGATGACTCCCTGGAGGAGTTGAAGACACGTCGCAATGACAAGGAGTCTGGGCAGGTCGATGTCGATGAGGCAGAGGCCGCGGAGTCGTTTGAACTGCCCGGTGCAGACTTGTCGCATGAGGAGTTGACGGTACGGGTGCTGCCTCGCCAGGCGAACGAGTTCACCTGTGCGCGCTGCTTCCTGGTCAAGAACCGCTCTCAGATCGCTGAGGTTCGCGGAGACAAGGAGTACTGCGTCGATTGCGTGTAGCAGACGTTTAGAACTCGATCCGTGCCGGCTTGTTCACCGGCTTCGCATACTTGCGCGCCGCGTAGCGGTTGCTGAACACCTGCGCCACCAGTAGCCCGATACCACTGGCTATCGCCCAAGTAAAAGCCACCGGGGCGGGCACTTCGGGATCGTTCGGGTTGGGTGGCTCCTCGCCGGTCAGCGCACCCCAAACGGCCTGTACGGCCTTTTGGGCCACCATGCTCGCCAGCATTCCCACTCCGGCAACCATCAACTTGTTACCAATTGCCATGGCGTACCTCCTGACGGCCAGTCTAGGCCGCCGAGGTGCCGATTGCCGTAGGCTATGCCACATGCGGGTTCGGGTGCTTAGGCTGGATGACGCGCTGCCATTGCCCAGCTACGCTCACGAGGACGATGCCGGAGCCGATCTGGTGAGCGCCGTGGACGTGGTTATCCCGCCGGGGGAGCGCGTGGTGGTGCCGACAGGCATCGCATTGGAACTGCCCTCGGGATACGCGGCGTTTGTGCATCCGCGCTCCGGGCTCGCCGCCCGCAGTGGTCTCAGCATTGTGAACACGCCAGGCACCATTGATGCTGGCTACCGTGGTGAGATCAAGGTGTGTCTTATCAACCATGATCTCGCCCGGCCGATCACGCTCGCCCGCGGTGACCGTATCGCCCAGCTGGTGATCCAGCCGGTGATCCAGGCGGATTTCGTCGCAGTGAGCGAGCTAGAAGACTCCGAGCGTGGGGATGGCGGCTACGGTTCCACCGGAGGATGGGGAAACGTCACCGCTGACCGGTAGGCTGGGGGCACGCAAACGGAAGGGTACCTAAGATGGCGGACGATGAACTGGAAGAGTTCGACGGTTTCACGGCTGACATGCTGGTCGACAAATGGGTGGATCTGGATCTTTCACGCGACTGGCGTGAGGACGGGCCGTTCGACATCTCCGAGGTGGATCTGGACGCTGATGACGTCGACCGGCTCGACTTCGGCGCTGTCATCATCACCCCATTTGAACGGATGAAGCTGCAACTCAACGTCGATAATCGCACTCAGGCGGTGCAGGCCATCATCGTCACTCTGGGTAAATCGATGCTCGATCTGACGCTGTTCGCCGCCCCGAGAGCCGCCAATATGATTGCCGAGGTACGCACCAAGGTGATGGAGTCCGGCGAAGCCGCTGACGCCTACACCGAATTGGCCCCCGGTCCGTTTGGCACCGAGATCCGCCAGGATGTGCCGGTGACGCTGCCGGATGGCAAGAAGTCGGTGCAGCACATCCGTATCTGGCTGGTACAGGGGCCGGGCTGGCTGCTGCGTGGCACCGTCATGGGCGAGGCCGGGGCTTCCGAAGGGGTGGACTCCGTCACCGAGGATCTGTACGACTTCTTCTGCAACGTGGTGGTGTCGCGTCCCGAACGGCCGTTGGCCCCCGGTTCGCCGATCCCGATGACAGCTCCCGAGGGGCTGCTGCCGAAGCAGCGCTAGTACGTGCTGTCCGTCGTGCCCGATCAGCTTCACTCCAGTGTCTCGTCTGCTGTCACGATAGAACGTATCGCCCACGGCGGTTACGGCGTGGCTCACGATGTCGCGGGCCGAGTGGTGTTCGTGCGCCACGCCTTCCCGGGTGAATTGGTATCGATTCGTTCCATAGCCACGCCGCACGAGCGCTATTCGTTCGCCGATACGGTGAACGTGTTACGGCCATCCCCTGATCGTGTCCCGGCGGCGTGCCCGGTAGCCGATCGCTGTGGCGGCTGCGATTTCCAGCAACTGCGGCTTGAGGCGCAGCGACGGCTCAAACTGGAAGTGATACGGGAACAGCTTGATCGCGCAGGGGTCGGCTACCCGGATTTCGAGGTGGAATCGTTGCCTGGGGATACCGCCGGGCTGCGTTGGCGCACCCGGATGGATTACCAGGTGGGTGACAACGGGGTGGGGTTGTATGCGTACCACACCCGTGATGTGGTGCCGCTGCCGCCCCAGGGCTGCCTGTTGGCGGCAGATGGCGGCCCTACTCCCGATGAGTTGGCGGAGCTGGCCACACCCGGGGTTGGGAGCATCCGGGTGGCGGTGGGGAGCGACGCGACGAGCATACTGGTGGACGGCACCCCGGTGCGTGGCCCGAAGCGGCTTACCCAGTGGGTGACGTATCGTGACAACCACGGCATCGAGCGGCGGCGCGGCTACCAGGTGGCGGCCGCCGGGTTCTGGCAGGTGCATCCCGGTGCGCCAGGTGTGTTCGCCACGGCGGTTTTGGCAGGGCTTGATCCGAAGCCGGGGGAGATCGCCCTTGATCTCTACTGTGGCTCCGGCTTGTTCAGTGGAGCGCTGGCGTCCTGCGGGGTACGGGTCACCGGCATCGATTCCGCCGAGACCGCTGTTTCTGCCGCTAGGCGCAACGTCCCCGAGGCCGTTTTCCGCCGTGAGCGAGTGGAGCGGGCATCACTCGATGGTTCGGTCGATCTGGTGGTGCTCGACCCGTCTCGGGCGGGGGCCAAGCGCGCGGTGGTTCAGGCGGTGGCCGGGTTGCGGCCACGCGGAGTCGCGTATGTCGCTTGCGACCCGGCCGCGCTGGCCCGCGATCTGGCCTATTTCGCCGGATTTGGCTACCAGGTGAGCAGTATTCGAGCATTTGACGCCTTCCCGATGACACACCACGTCGAGACCATTGTCACGCTGATCCCGGGGCGGAAGTAGGCGGTATCGCCCGGGGTCTTGACCGCTGATCTGCTGTTGTCGCAGGCCGCCGAGCGCTTGTTCGGAGCGGTTGAGCGCCTATCATGGAGAAATGCCGCTGCTATCCAAGATCAAGAGCCCGGACGACCTCCGCCGCCTCAATCAACAGCAGTTGGCGGCGCTGGCTAGGGAGATACGCAGACTGCTGATCTCGTCTGTGAGCAAGACCGGCGGGCATTTGGGGCCGAACCTCGGGGTGGTGGAACTCACACTCGCCATCCACCGGGTGTTCGATTCGCCGCGAGACCCGATCATCTTCGATACCGGCCATCAAAGCTACGTCCACAAGATCATCACCGGTCGAGCCGAGCGTTTCGGCACGCTGCGGCAGGAGGGCGGTCTTTCCGGCTACCCGTCGCGCGACGAGAGCGAACATGACTGGGTGGAGAACAGCCATGCCTCCACGTCGCTGTCGTGGGCGGAAGGCATGGCCAAAGGTTTTCGGCTGCGCGGCGAGACTGACCGTACCGTGGTCGCTGTCATCGGTGATGGTGCGCTCACCGGGGGTATGGCCTGGGAGGCGCCGAACAACATCGCCGTGGAACCAGATCTGAAGCTGGTTGTAGTCGTGAACGACAACGGCCGTTCGTACGCCGAAACGGTGGGCGGACTATCCCAGCAGTTGGCCGGGTTACGCACCAATCCGCGTTACAAAGAAGCATCCAACTGGTTCAATCGCAGTGTCAACCGCATCCCCTTGGTGGGACGGCAGACCGTAGAGTTCCTGTCGGCGATGCGTTCCGCCGCCCGTGGGTTGCTGGTGCCGCAGGTGATGTTCTCCGATCTCGGCATCAAATACATCGGCCCGTTCGATGGCCATGACATCGCCGCCATGGAGCGAGCCCTCGGACAGGCCAAACACTACGGCGGCCCGGTGATCGTACACGCCATCACCCGCAAGGGAAAGGGTTTCTTGGCCGCCGAGCGAGACGGCGAACGCTTCCATGCTGTAGGGGCATTCAACGAGGCGACGGGTGAACCGAAATCCGCCAGCTTGCAAGCCACCTGGACGGATGCGTTCGCGCAGGAGTTGGTGGAGTTGGGGGAGAGCCACCCAGAGGTGGTGGCGCTCACTGCCGCCATGCTGCAACCGACAGGGCTGGCGCGTTTCGCCGCCGCCTACCCCGACCGGGTGTTCGACGTGGGCATCGCCGAGCAACACGCCGTCGTCAGCGCCGCTGGGCTGGCCACCACCGGGCTGCACCCGGTGTTCGTGGTCTACTCCACCTTCCTGAATCGAGCTTTCGATCAGATGCTGATGGACGTGGCGCTGCACAAAAGCGGCGTGACGTTCGTGCTCGACCGTTCCGGCATCACGGGGCCGGACGGTGCCACCCACCATGGGGTATGGGATGTGTCCTTGGCGGCTTTGGTGCCGGGTCTCAGGTTGGCGGCTCCACGCGACCGGTTGCGACTGCACCAGAGCCTGCTGGAAGCGGTACAGGTGGATGATGCCCCCACCATGGTGCGATACTCCAAGAACCGGGTGCCAGATGAGATTGAGGCCGTCTCGCGCCTTGGGTCGCTGGATGTGATCTGGCGGAGTGCTGGCGCCGCCCCGGTGTTGCTGGTCGGATATGGCGAGATGGCGACCACCGCTTTAGCGGTGGCGAAGGCGCTGGAACGGCAGGGCATCGGCAGTATCGTGGTGGATCCGGTGTGGGCGCTGCCGGTAAACCCGGAGTTGGTGGCGGCCACTCGGGGACGGGCCTTGGTGGTGAGCATCGAGGATAACTTGGTGGTGGGTGGCCTCGGTTCTTGTCTGGAGTTGGCGATGGACGCCGCCGGTATCGAAGTGCCCACGCGGCAGTTTGGTGTGCCGCACGAGTTTGTGGCCCCCGGCACCCGTACCCAGGTGTTGCAGCGACTTGGACTGACCCCGAAGGCTATCGCGGCCAGCATCGTAGGGACATACGTCGGGCTTGGAGGCGTAGGCGACAAGTCACCGCTCGATCAGTTGGTGGAAGAGGGGCCGTCAACTGACCAAAATGGGCACGATAAAGTCACGCTGCCACTCACGGACGGCTAGCCCCGCCAGGGTGGTGTTCACCGCTTCCGGGGTGATTTGGTTCGGCGGTTTCCAGCAATACTGCTTCAGCGCGCCGGGGGAGACCAGGTTCTCCACCGGAATCCGTAGCTGTTGCGCTCGTTCAATTACGGCGGGACGTATTCGCGACCACAGCGCCGCGGCTTCCGGTTTGAGCCTAGGCCAGTTCCGTACCTCGGGCACCGGGGAGCGACGGATACGCAGGGGAGGCAACTGCGCTTCGGGCAGTTCCCCGGCGCGGCGTATCGCCGCCAGCCAGTCCACCAGGAATACCTGGTGTTGCTGCCGGGAGAACGCGGGCAGGCGGTGGATTTCGGAGACGGTCGGCACCTCGGGGTGCTCGGCGCTCACCAGTTCGGCTATCTGGGTTATCACGGTGTCAGCGAGCACATGGTTGGGGTAGCGATCCAAATCTTCGGCGATGATGTCCCGGGCGCTCCAAAGTTCGCGCAGTACGGCGAGTCCGCGTCTGGTGCGTACCCGATTTGCGCCGTTCAAACGCCGCCAGCGGTCGGGCCGCTCCGGCTGTTCCCTGGCGAACGTCGCTACAACGTACGCGAACTCCTGACGGGCCCACTCGTCCTTACCGGCTTCCACCAGCATGGCGGCGAGCTTGTCGCGCAGTTCGATGAGCAGTTCCACGTCCAGCGCCGCATACACCAACCAGGGGTGCGGCAGGGGACGGCGTGACCAGTCGGCGGCAGAGTGCTCCTTGAGCAAGGTGATGTCGAAGAACTCCTCGATGAGTGCCGCGAGCGATACATGTGGCAACCCGAGCAATCTGGCGGCCAGTTCGGTGTCGAACACGTTGCGCGGCACCATGGCGATCTCTGCCAGGCAGGGCAGATCCTGACTCGCCGAATGCAGGATCCACTCTGCGTCGGCGATGGCGGCGGCGAGACGGCTCAGATCGGCTGGTGTGCGTCCGTCCTGGAAGGCGATGGGGTCAAGCAGCATGGTGCCAGTTCCGGCGCGGCGCAACTGCACCAGGTAGGCCCGCGACGAGTAGCGGAACGTCTGGGCCCGTTCTGTATCCAAGGCAACCGGGCCGGTACCAGAGGCCAGCGCGGCGATGCCGCTATCCAGCGCGGCGGTGGTCTCGATCAACTCCGGCACACCAGCCGTGGGTACACGCAACACATTGAGGTTGCGGTCTTCGCCCATTCGCTTTAACCTGCCAATTCCGGTGTGCCGCTGGCCAGATACAACAGTTCTTCCCAGGCGCGCAGATGCGCTTCAATGTCCAGTTCTCCTTTGAGCACCGGGGTCCAAGACGTGCGTAGCTCAATTTCGGCGCGGTCTTCGGCGGCTTTAGCACCGAATCCGCGTCCGGTGACGGCGGTCACGGTGCCCGCTGGTTCGCGATAGGTGGCCTGGCAGCCGACCAGCGCGTCGGTGAACCAGGTCCAACCCACCTCGTGTAACAGCGGGTCGGTGGCTGTCTCAATGTCGACGGGGGCGTTCACCATACTCACGCAGCGGAAGGTGCCGTCCCAGCCCGCTCCACCGGCGGGGTCGTACAACAACACCAAGCGACCGGTTGCCGCGGTGCCGTCGGCGTCGAGTGTGGCCTCGACGGCGAGACTGTAGGGGGCAATGCGGGTCGGCCCCGGGTGTACCTCGACACTGATGCCAGGCTCCCAGGCAAACAGCTCTACCGCCCGGGCGATTCGGTCGAAGAACCGTCCTTTGAGGTCACGTTCCCCCATGATGATGACGGTACCGCTTGGGGTGGGCGTAGCACGGGCAGGCACGCCGTGGCGGTGCCGTCTAGGCCAGGAACTCCCCCGACAGCAGCGCCTCTGTTTCTTCCGATTCGACATCGGAGACGATGAGGGCGGGGCCGACCACGTCGTCGAGCATGGCGAGGGCGGCGACGGCATAGCGGGCCATTATCAGGTCGAGCAATCGCTCGTCACTGCCGATTGGAGGGCTGACCACGACCGCGCCGGCGGCCAGCGCAGATTCCACCTGGCTGTTGTAGCTGGCGTCGGGTGCCAAAAACAGCGCTCCGACGGCGGTGGCGCGGCGCCCCTGAGCGCGCAGGGCGGCCAGTGCGGTGGCGATGGACGGCCCGGAGCCGTCGGCGTACGCCAACTGCACCGGCAGATGGTGATGGTTGCGCCATTGGCGGGCACGCCGGGACAGCAAGGCGGCACCACGGGAGTCACCGAGCCCTGAGGTGGCCAGCACCAACGAGTCGAGTTCCATGACGTGTACGGCGCTGAGCGCCTGTCGTAACTTGAAATCAAGCACAGGCAGCAGCTCGATGGCGGGGCCGATAGGGCGCGCCAGCATGATGTTGCGGTCAGGATGGGCAGTGCGCAACGTGTTCACCTGGGCTATCGCGTCTGGGTGTGGGCTGACGGCGCGGGTGAGGTCGAGCGGCACAAAGACGATCTCCTCGGTGCCGGTCGCGATGAGTTTGGAGGCAACCGAAACGGGGTCGATGCCAGTTCTGCCAAAAAGAGCGACGTGGATCGGCAATTTGGGGCGCATCTCCTGCATCCGCCCGCGGAGCAGATGGGCAACCTGCGCGGTGCTCTCATCTGTGAAGCCGCAAGGCAACAGAATCAACGCCGGAGCCGACATTCGGCGCCCCCTCCTACTGGTCGACCGATTGGCTTACCTGAGTCTAGCGGCAAGTACTCGCTATTGGAAACCCTTATGACAACGCTATTTGCAAGCTTGTGGACGCCATATATCGAATATTGAGACGATCTGTCGTAGCTTTGGTACGCAATTCGTTCTCGACTGGGGTGCGGATGGAGGCTTGAACCAACCTCAATCCGCCGCCGGGGCGGTTTGTTACGGGGCTCACAATCCACTATGCTCATATCCGCGCCAAGGCGTAGTGCGGACGTGGCTCAGTTGGTAGAGCATCACCTTGCCAAGGTGAGGGTCGCGGGTTCGAGTCCCGTCGTCCGCTCGGAGGGTCTTTCACCTTGAGACAAGGCTCTTAAGGGTCGGATGGCCGAGAGGCGAGGCAACGGACTGCAAATCCGTGTACACGGGTTCAAATCCCGTTCCGACCTCCGGCTTGAGGGCCCAGATGCGGGCGGCTGGCGCAGTGGTAGCGCGCTTCCTTGACACGGAAGAGGTCACTGGTTCAAACCCAGTGTCGCCCACGAGGTGCGTGATGTTTCCGTCAGGGGCAAAAGCGCCGCATACACAACCGCATAAGGGCGTATGGCGCAGTGGTAGCGCGCTTCGTTCACACCGAAGAGGTCACTGGTTCAAACCCAGTTACGCCCACAGACCAAAACGGTAGTTAAACCCGTTTAACTAGGCATTATGCTTCCGCTCCTCGAATTGTAGCTATCCATTCGTAAGCGTTCCACGGTGTGGTCAGCCCACGTAGTACCCACGGATTTTAGCGTTT
>JAIRRM010000052.1 GCA_031255975.1 Propionibacteriaceae bacterium
CGCAGCCAGAGCCAGTAATCCTCGAAGTAGAGCATGTGTTGGTAGTTTCCGGCGGCCGATACAGCGGATTTGCGGTACATCACGCTCTGGTGGTTGAACGGGTTGCGCCACTTCGCATAGCGCGCGATCTGTGACGGCGTCTCCGGCACGTCGCGCACTGCGGCCTTGCGTCCGTCGCTGTAAACCTCCTGGATGAGCCCGCCGATTGCGGCCAACTCTGGCTCCGCCGCGAAACGCGCCAACTGCTGCTCGCAACGCTCAGGTAGCGCTACGTCGTCGGTGTCCATGTGGGCGATGAACTCGTGGGCGCAGTGGGCGATACCCGCGGCCTTCGCCAACCCGGTGCCGACGTTGCGTGGCAACTGAACCAACTCCATGAGCGCGGGATGCTCCTGGGTGAGTTCGGTGGCGCACGTCTCAAGTTCGACGCTGACCGGGCCGTCCAGCACCAGCACGATCTGGGACGGCGGCACGCTCTGGCGCAGCATCGACGTCACGGTCGCCTGGAGCTGTTCCGGGGTGGTCTTGATGTAGGCGGACATCAACACGGAATAGGCGGGGTCTGCTATTCCCATGCCACCTCCTGTTTCTAAATGCCTAGACTACGACATTGTTGCGGCTTTGAGACGGATGACCCATTGCTGTGTCAGCTGGTTCATCGCCGCATAACCTCGTACGCTGCTGCCGCTATCGGTTGGCCGTTTCCGGAGCCGGATGAAATGGTAAAGGCCAATGCCGGACAGCTTACGGTGTGATGGCCGGGCGGCCGAGGCGTCAGACAACCAGCAGATACGCGAGGTTGCGCGCGAGCCCGGTTTTCCAGAAGCCTTCCCGCACCACGGTGGCGACGCGCCCCAGTTTGCTCAGCGCCGGAAGATTTACGTACGTAGCGAGCATCGCGACGGTGTCGGCACTGAGGTCGGCACCGTAAATGCGTAGTAGTTCGGCGGCCTGCGGATACGTACGGCGCACCGCATGGTTGATTTCATCGAGGTTTAGTGCCAACCGGAACTTGTACGAGAAGGTACGCATGTCTTTTGCCCCGACCACATTGCCACCGTGCTGCCGATAGCTGATGGTGGCGGCGTACAGCGGTTCCATGTGCCCAAAGGCGCAGGCCACTAACGGCAGCCACCAGTCGTGCATCACGGTATAGCGCGGCACCTCGGTGAGCAGGTTCGCCAGCGCTCGGTTGTACATGATGGTGCAGCCGGTAGCGGTGTTTTGCACGATCTGGTCGCGCAGCGTAGTTCGCGCCCAATTGGCGTTCATCGCCTCGCGGAATGACGGGTTGATTACCTGTAACGTCTCGTCTACCACGCTGAGATCGGTGTGGGTGAGGCACGGTGAGTCGCTTCCGTACCGGGCTTCCATGTCGCGCATTTTGGCCAGTGTGACGGCGATCTTATCTGGGTGCCACACGTCGTCTTGGTCGCAGAGCATCAGGTAGTCGTCGCGTTCGCCCACCATCAGATCGAGGAAATTGCGCGCGGTCGCCGGCAACGGGGGAACGTCCCGCGCTTGTCCGGCGCGGCCCCTCCCGTCGCCGGTTTGGGGGTGGGCCTCGGCCTGGGTGTTGGGGGGCGCAGTCGTAAACCGCGACTCAGTTGGTGGAAGGGGGACGCGGTTGGGCTGATGCCGTCTGATGCTGATAGCCGGGTGCTCTTGGGCATAACGTCGCAACACCTCCCAGGTTCCGTCCGTCGAGGCGTCGTCCGAGATGATGATACGATCCGGCGATACGCTTTGAGCTAGCAGTGAATCCAACTGCTCGGTCACGAACCGAACCCCGTTGTGGGTACACAGCAACACCGTAATCACGTACGTCACTGTACTGGCTGCGGGCGGTCAACGCCGCAAGAGTTGTTGCCGCTAGACTAACAGTTCGGCTAGGAGGCTTAGGTGAAGGTTCTGGTTGCTGGGGGCAGCGGCTTCGTGGGGTCGCGGCTGGTGCCGTTGCTCGTCGAGCGCGGCCATGAGGTGCGCGTCTACGATCTGGTGGTCAACCCCGAGTTGAGCGACATCACGGTGCGGGGTGACGTACGGGAGGTGGAGCCGTACCTCGCGGCGGCCCTCGACTGCGATGCCATAATCAATCTGGCGGCGGCGCACCGCGACAACGTACGGCCCGTCGAGCTGTATCACACTACCAACGTGGACGGCGCGCGCGTCACCACGGAGGTGGCGGAGCGCGTCGGCATCCAGCGCATTGTGTTCACATCCAGCGTGTCGGTGTACGGGCTGAACAAGCCGCCGTCGCGTGAAAGTGACCCCACCGCTCCGTTCAACGCCTATTCCAAAAGCAAACTGGCCGCCGAGCAGGTGTATCGCGCCTGGTACGACGCCGCGGCGGGCCGTACGCTACAGATCGTGCGACCATCGGTGATCTTCGGTGAGCGCAACCGTGGCAACGTCTACACACTGGCGAAGCAGATCAAGTCCGGGCGGTTCCTCACCGTCGGTGACGGCAAGAACCGCAAATCAATGGCGTACGTCGGCAATGTGGTTGAGTTTCTGGCGTCGCTGCTGGAGGACGGCAACGGCTACCGGTTGCTGAACTACGCCGATAAGCCGGACATGAGCACGAACGAACTGGTAGCCACAATTCGGGGCGCGTTGGGTCGTGACCCGAAAATGACCCTCCGGTTGCCGTTATGGCTGGGGATATTGGGCGGACGGTGCTTCGACCTGCTGGCTAAACTGCTCCGCCGCGAACTACCCATCTCGTCCATTCGCATCGAGAAGTTTGCCGCCGAGACGGTGGTGGACACCACGGCACTGGAGGCCACCGGTTTCGCACGTACTTTCACCCTCGCCGAGGGGTTACGTCGTACTGTCGCCGCCGAGTTCCCGGCGTAGCGTGGTGTCGCCAGCTAATTGGCTCGGACTATGGGGATGTTGTATCCCCGCGCCCATAGACTTGGCGACATGAGCATCGCTGACAAGCTGGCCCGCCTCGGTATCGAACTTCCCGAGGTGACAGCGCCGTTGGGGGCGTATACGGCGGCGCGCGTGGCAGCCGGGCTGGTGTACACCTCCGGGCAGTTGCCACTGCTGAACGGCGCGCTGTCGGCCACCGGCAAGGTGGGTGCCGCGGTGGATCTGGAAACCGCGCAGGTCGCCGCTCGGGTCTGCGCCCTGAACGCGCTGGCAGCGGCCGCCGCCGCAGTCGATGGTGTGGACAAGCTGACCGGCGTGGTGAAGGTGACGGTGTTTGTGGCCGCGACTCCCGCATTTACCGAACATCCCGCCGTGGCGAACGGCGCGTCCGAACTGTTCATTCAGGTCTTCGGCGAGTCCGGAAGGCATGTCCGTGCGGCGGTGGGCGTGGCGTCACTGCCGAAAGACGCCCCGGTCGAGGTAGAGGTGGTGTTCGCGCTCGACTGATAGGCGGCGTGGATTCTGCCGAACCGTGCCGGTCTCGGGCAACGGTTCGTGTTCTCCTGCTGGGCTGTCGTTGCGGTGTGTCGTCGCCATGGTGCCTTTTGTTTGGGATTATCGCGGCCAACGTCGGCTACGGCCACGATGGACGCGACAACGTCTTGGTGGGGCGTAAGCGGCGTGGTTTGGCAAACTCCACCCACGTTTGCCGGGCACCAGCAGCGTGCCGAGACGCGACGGCGACGGCACGACTCGGGCCATAGAATCGTCTCATGGCGGGTACGATCACGAAGGCGAAGCGGGAGCGCGCCTGGCGGATGTACCAGATTCTGCTGGAGACATACCCGGAAGCCAACTGCGAACTCGACTACGGCGGTGCCTTCCAGCTATTGATCGCCACCGTGCTGAGCGCGCAATCTACCGACAAGGGCGTGAATCTGGTCACGCCTCGGTTGTTCGCGCGTTACCCGGATGCGGCCACGCTGGCGCTCGCCGATCCAGAGGATGTTGAAACCATCATTAAATCCACCGGGTTCTTTCGCCAGAAGACGAAATCGGCCATCGGGATCGCGCAAGCGCTACTGGAGCGACACGGCGGAGAGGTGCCGCGTAGCGTCGCCGAACTCACCAAACTGCCCGGCGTAGGACGTAAAACCGCGAACGTGGTGCTGGGGCACGCCTTTGGCATCCCCGGCATCACCACCGACACCCATGTGCTGCGACTCTCCGGGCGGTTGGGATGGAGTGAGGAGACCGACCCGCTCAAGGTGGAGGCCGATCTGAACGCGCTGTTCCCGGAGGAGACTTGGACGAAGGTGTCAGACGTGACCATCTGGCACGGTCGGCGTTGCTGCTTCGCGCGCCGCGCCGCCTGCGGGGTGTGTCCGGCGGCGGAGTTGTGCCCCAGTTATGGGGTGGGCGAGACCGATCCGGCGCGCGCCCAGAAGCTGGTGAAGGCGTGAGTGTCGCCGCCGCAGGCGAGGGTGCCGCGAATAAGACCGCGAGCGTTCCGTCCGTTTTGAGCGTTTTAGCCGACTATCTGGAGCAACCTACCGACGCTGATAAGCCTGGCACCGTCCACGGTGTCGAACGAGCCGACGGTGGCTCCCTCGGGGTTGGTGGCGCTGAAACGAATACGAGCAGCGGCGTCGTGGCGAGTGGCGACGCGACGCACCAGGACGCGCCGGGAAGGCACCCCCAGCAGCGCCATGTTTCCGCTCTTGCGGCAGCAGACGGCGTACGTCCACGGCATTGGGCGGCGGTGTGCGCGCTTTTTTCCGACCAACCCGACCCCGACATCATGTTCACCGCTCGCGCCGCCGAGCTACGTAAACACCCCGGTCAGATCTCGTTTCCCGGTGGTTCCCGAGACCCTGAAGACAACGGCCCAGTTGGCACCGCGCTGCGCGAGACGTTCGAGGAGGTGGGATTGAGCGCCGCCAGCGTACATGTGCTGGGGCGGCTGCCCGCCGCCGAAGTGGTCGTCTCCCGGTTCGAGGTGGTGCCGGTGGTCGCCTGGTGGTCTGGTGCCGATCCGCTCGACGTAAACGAAACCGAAGTGGCCGCCGTCTACCGCTGGCCTGTCTCGTTGCTCGCCGACCCGGCGTACCGGGTCACCGCGCTACACCCCAGCGGCTTCACCGGCCCAGCCTGGATGATCGGTGACGAGTTCCTCTGGGGTTTCACCGCCCGCATCGTAGCGCAACTGCTACAGTTGGGCGGCTGGGAGCGCCCCTGGGACGAAGCCCATCAGGTGCCGGTGCCCGCGGCGTTCATGCGAGACCGGCTACGCTGACACGAAACCAGTTGGGGTGAGCCCGGCAAACCACCATCGGTTGGGTGGTCGTACGACTCCCCGGCCGATACGGCTCGACCCGACCTGACCCGGTTAGTCCATCGCGCAGACAATTCCGGAGGCGGGAACCGTGCCCTGTGTCAAGAACTTGACCACCAATTCGTCGATGCAAGACGAACCGGCACCGAAGCTGCCGTGACCGACACCATCGCGGGTGACGAGCACCGCCGATTCGAGTTCCTCCGCCATCCATTTGGCGTACTCGTACGGCGTGGCGTTGTCGCCGGTGCCACCGATGACGAGGAGGGGCGGCGCGCCAGCACCGGAAAAGTCGATCTGCGGGGCAGGCGGGGTGCTCCAAACCGGGCATGCCATGTTGACCCCCATGAACCTGCCGAAGAACGGGGCGCGTTCGGCGGACTCGTTCCAGCTGGCCCAAGAGTCGTTGATGCCGTCGTCACCGCCGTCTATGCAGGCGATGGCCGGGAAGGAGAGCCCCGACTGATCCCAGTGATCCTCCTCACGTCCGTTCAGCAGGTCTGCGGCGTAGAGCAGGTACTCGCCGTCATTGCTACTGACGGTGTACTCGAGGATGTCCGTCATTGTTTTATATACGTCGGTACCGAGGTAGAAGTAGAGCGCCAGGCCGGTGACGGCGAGGCTTTGCGTCAGTCTGCGATCACCAACCGGTATCGGGTTTCCGTCCAGGCTCTCCATCCAGGTAGTGAGGGTTTGCAGCACCTCGTTCGCGGTGTTGCCCAGGGTGTGAGTGGTGGAGTTTGCCACGTACCACTCGATCCATTTCTGCAACGCCAACTCGAAGCCATCGCTCTGCGAAACACCGGGGCGGTCGGTGATGTTAGTCGCCGCGTCGAGCACCAGGTGGCCAGCGTTCTCCGGGTACAGTTCGGCGTAGACCGAGCCGATGTACGTGCCGTAGCTCACACCGAGGTAGTTGAACTTTTCATCGCCGAGTAGTTGTCGTATCAGGTCAAAGTCGTAGACGGCTTCGATGGTGGTGATGTGGTCTAGCAGAGCGCCGCTGCCTTCGCGGCATTGCTTGGCGAAGGCACGGGCTCCTGCAACGACAGCGCTACGCTCGGCCTCGTTGCTCGGTGAAGAATCGAGTTCGTAGAAGGCGTCGGTCTGTTCAGTGGTGCCGCACACCACGCCGGTGGATTCGCCGGAGCCGCGCGGATCGACACCCACGATATCGAACTGTTCCAGGCCGTCGTTTGTAAAGTATTCGACGTAGTCCTGCGCGCTGCCGCCGGGGCCGCCGGGGTTGATGAACAAGCTGCCGAGCCTCGGCTCAGCGCTGGCCGGGAGACGTTTCATCGCTATGGTGATGGCTTGGCCGTCCGGTTCATACCAGTCGAGTGGCACCAGCACGGTGGCGCATTCGTACTGCTCGTCACAAGGCTGCCACCGCACCTGCTGTTCGAGGTAGCGGGTGTAGCCAGAACCGGGTGGCGGATCGGCGTAACCAGGTACCACCACGTCGGGCACCGGGAGCACTTGGCGATCAGGGCCAGGCCACAGGTTGTAAAGGTGCTGCGGGGTGGGCAGAGTGAACGGGTCGACTGTGGTTGTGTCGATACCGGTGGGGTTTGGTTCGCCGTACGGGTTGGGCGCGCAAGCAGGCAGCAGCAACATGGCGGCTAACATGACGGCAAGCGGGGAGCGGGACTTCATGTGGCGAACCTCTCGTTAGGTAGTTTTACGCTTCTAGCAGGCTACCAGGTGGACGGGGCTCAACCGGCACCGTTACGACCCTGGTTGCTCCGGTAGTTGTGAATCTGGCGGTGGTTCCGCAGCCGGTTCGCGTGTTCCGGTTCGCGCCCGGAACATGGTGGTGGCGGCAGAGGTGGCGGCGGTGGCGGCACTGGAAGCAGCCGACACGATGGGTGCGGTGACGCGCTGTGTGATGGGGATACGGGTGATGTTGGCCAACGGACAGGTGGAAAGTTGACCGTCTCGGTGCCGCACCACCACGGATTCTGCGGGGATGGCCAGCCCGATGACCTTGCCGGAACCGTTTGGGGTGGTGACCATGGCACCACGCTCCGGAGCGGTTTTGACGAAGTCACGGTACTGCGACTGCTCGAAAGATAGGCAGCATTTCAGTCTGCCGCAGTTGCCCGAGATGTTCGCCAGATTGGTCTGCAATCCTTGGTCGCGGGCCAGTCGGAGCCCGATCGGCTCGACCTTGGCTACCCAGGTGCAGCAGCAGAGCGCCCGCCCGCAACTGCCAAGCCCGCCGCAGAGTCGGGTGGCGTCACGCGATCCGACCTGACGCAGATCGACGCGGGCTTGCAGGGCACGGGCCAACTCCGGGACTAGGGCGGAGAAGTCCACCCGCCCGGCGGATTGAAAATAGATGGCGACGAGCAGTGCTACCGCCGGATCACGGTCGATCCAATCGACGGCGAGCAGCTTCATGGGCAGGTTGTGACGGGAGACCAGTTCCCGCGCGGTGTCGAGCGCCGCGGCGGCCTTGGCGCGGTTGTTACGATCACGGGCCAGATCGTCGGCGGTGGCGGGGCCGTCGCAAAGCGGAATGTCGCCGAGATTTTCAGGATCGGCCAACTGATCGTCGGACACCCAGACAACCTGCGCCACCTCGGGGCCGTACGACGTCGGATACAGCACATAGTCGCCGACGGCGTACCACTGGTCGGCGGTGTCAAGGTAATGCAACTGGCCGTTCGGCTCGAAAGTCACCGCCATGATCGCCATAGCGGCACTCTACCGTCTGACCATGGCGGAAGGGGTGGTCACTTGCGTCCCAGCTTTTGCGACATGGCCATGAACCTCAGGTGTGGTCGACGGCCCGAAGGCCGGAGCGTTTCGTCAAACTGGGTCAGTACTCGACGGATTTCCTGGCCTTTGCGCCCCGGCGGATACCGTCGATAGCCCAACCGCCCGAACCGAGCACCAGCAACGCCAATCCGATGGCTGCAAGCAGCAACTCGAAGTCACCGCGGATACCTTCGACGCCGGCGCGGAATAGATCAAAAGCACCCCACTGCATGAATACGATGTTGGCGATGGCCGCGGCGGCCAGCAGGAACGCCGCCGTCCGGGTGCCGAAACCGATGAGCAGCAGTACGGCGATGACCGCGATCACTCCGGCCTCGACCCAGGCGATGATCTCCGGTGACGGCGCGCCACGTTCGACCAACCGCGCCACGGCGTCGTCGTGACGAGTGAGCATCTGATACGCCCGGATGCCGACGACTCCGGCGGTTATCAGTCGTAGCAACAACAGCCCGAGAGAGGCCAGTGGTTTGTCGGTGTCGGCCTTCGCCGGTGGTTCTGGCACGTAGTGTTCAGACGGCGGGGTGACCGTGCCCAACTGCCGATTGCGGGCCTGGCGTTCCGCCTCGCGAGCCGCCGCATCTGCGGCGTCGGCTCCGATCGTCGTCGGTGCCCCGAATGGTTGGAAGCCTGAGGTGGACTCGCCCGGTGCGGCTTGACTGGCACCAGCCGGCGCTCCCCAACCGTTACTGCTGTATGGATTGGCGGCACCGGAAGCGACAGGGGAGAAGAGCTCGGAGGGCTGCTGTGGCAAGCCGTACGCCGGAGTCGGTTCTGGTGCCGTGGTTTGAGTCGGCACCGAGTCGGGCTGGGGTGTATCACCGGGCGACGGGGTGACGTTCATCGGCTCTGCTGTGGTCTCTGGCTGTGGAACAGTTGTCGGTTCTTCACTCATCTGAGTACCCCCTTACAGGTCGCGGCGTACTGCGGGAAGAACCCGCGCACTCCCCTACATCATCCCGCGTTCGGGGGGCAATGTGCGAATCGCGAAAGTGGCGGCGAGTTGATCGTGGAGCTGGCGACGGCCTCATTGTTCTGGTTACCGGTGCTGAGTGGGTGCGGGGATGAATCGCGGCGCGTCCTGCTAATGGTTGTGGCGATGTTGAGCTTATTGGCCACCCAGCGTCAGCATCATCGCTTCGAACGCCAGCAACGGGGAGACGTTGGTGTCGAGGGCGCGGCGGGCTTGCAAAATGGCGTCAAGGCAGCGAATGGTGCGTTCCGGGGTGGTTCGCGCGGCGGCGGTGGTGATGTCGGCGCGAGCGGGCAGATTGATGATGTCAACCGCGGTGTCTGGTTTTGCAGCACCGAGTTGTACCGCGAGCATGTCGCGATACCAGGTGATGAGTTCGGTGAGCGCCGCGTCGAGACGGTCGCGCCGCAGTCGCTTCTCGCGAGCCTTCTGTTCTTCGTCCAGTCGCTTCAGGGCGGTTTGAGCCTCACGAGATTTAACCCCGTCTTTTGCGGCGGTGTAAAGCAATTCGGTCTCGGCGCGCTCCCTGGCGTTGAGTGCGGCCACCTCGGCCTTCACCACGGCTTCCGCCTTAGACACGATGTCGGCTGCGATTTGCAGGCAGGCACCTACGCTGGTCAGTCGCTGCGGTACCGAGAGTAGTGCCTGCCGGGCTTCTCGCTCGGCTGGATCGCGGGCCAGCCCACGGGCCTTGCCGACGTGCCCCTGGGCGATACGCGCCACCTCACCTGCCAACGCCGGGCCCACCCCGTCGCGGTTGATGAGCAGTTCGGTCACGGCGGCATCGGTGGGGGAGACCAGTCGCAGTTCACGGCAGCGGGAGCGGATGGTGGGGATCACGTCTTCTGAACTGGGAGCACACAG
>JAIRRM010000067.1 GCA_031255975.1 Propionibacteriaceae bacterium
CACACGATGGCCCCAAACAGTTCCGGATAGCGGGTGTACATCATGCCCATCAGCAAACCGCCGTTAGAGCGCCCCTGAGCACCAAGATGGGCGCGGTCGGTGATACCCGCCGCCACCAACGCCTTGGCGATTGCCGTGAAATCCTCGTAACAGCGGTGCCGATTCTCGCGTAGCGCGCTTTGATGCCAGGCGGGGCCGTACTCGCCGCCGCCGCGGATACAAGCCGCCGCGTACACGCCACCGCGCTCCAGCCAAGCCGTGCCGATAACCGGGTTGTACGCACTCGGCACCGCGACCTCGAAGCCACCGTAACCCCACAGTAGGGTTGGCTGCGGGCCAAGTTCGCCCGAGAGTTGCTCCGGGCGGCCCACTAGCCAGTACGGCACCCGGGTGCCATCGGCTGAGGTGACGAAACGCTGTTCGACGCTGAGGCCGGTGGTATCGAACAGCGCTGCAGTGGCTTTGCACACCGACGGCGTGCCGCCGGTGGCGGAAATCCGGATGAGTGTCGCAGCGGTGAGGAATCCGGTGGTCACCACCCAGAGGTCATCTGAATCGTGACTATCGACGGCGCTCACCTGAACGCTGACGTCGGTCTCGCCAATGCTTAAGTCAGTAGGCACCCACTCTCCGGTGGCAGCGGTAGCGGACGGCGGGGTGAGCACCTGGAGGCGACTCTTCACATCATCCAACAAGTTCAACACCAGGTGATTCGCGCTCCAGACGTGTGTTTCCAGCGAGACGGCACCAGACGGCGCGAAAGCAACCTCGAACTTGCGTTCACCTCCCAGGAAGGCCGCCGCGTCGATGACCAGTAGCGATCCCGCGGCATAGGTACGGCCATCGACCGTCCACTCGTCCCGCAAAGTTAACGTAAGCCATGGCCCATGGAATCCCACTTCGGCGGTCTCTGGCACCTCGATACGGATGAGAGTTTGCCGGTCAGTACCCACCCCATCAAGCAAGTAGGTATGTCCGCTGTAGAAGCCGGTGCGCCGCGTCACTACATCGCGCTCATGGCCCGGATCGGTCAACCGGACGGCGCTCACCAGCATGTCGTCCGACTCCCCTTCGTAAACCGTGACCGCTTCCGTCAGCGCGGTGCCCCGTCGCCAGTGCTTGACAACCAACGGATACCCAGACGTGCTGGTGGTACCGGCACCGAAGTCTGTGGCGACAAACACCGCGTCCGGCCCAGCCCAAGTCAACCCCCCCTTGGCTTGGGCGCGCTCAAAGCCACCTTCTTCCGGCGGCACGAAACGCAAAGTGAGCATGTCGAACTCGCGGGTGACATCGGCATCATTGCCGCCGGGTGCCAGCGCTAGCAAAGCGCGAGCATACGGAACGCCGTTCACGGGTTCGCGCTGAATGCTGGCTCCGTGCCAGACGTAGCCAACACCTGTTTCAGTTGAGAGCGCATCAAGATCAAGCAACGTCTCCCATTCGGGTACGGCGCTCACGTATGACTCCGGCGTGGTGCGGCGCCAGAGGCCGCGCGGGTGGGCGGCATCCGTCCAGAAGTTGTAGTAGCGCCCATCGATGAGTTCTACCGTCGCGATGCGCTCATCGGAATCCAGCACCCGCGCCAAGTCGGTGGTGAGATCGTCCAGATTGCCCAATGCCACAGCCGTTTCGGCGCTACGCTCCATAGCCCAGGCCAGGGCCTCGGGTGCCTCCACCTCCTCCAGCCAGCCATACGGGTCAGGCGCGGTTACATCAAGCGGGGTGGTGGGTACGATCTCAGTGCTCATGGCCTGAGACTCTACCCGCATCGACACCCCGTCATGGATTCAGAAACTCCCGTAAAACGGCGGCGGTCGCCCGTCCAGCCAGTTTTGCGCGCTCCTCAATCGACTCTTCTCGGTGCTTTGAAGTCACGCTCGAAAACCCCGAAGTTATATATGTCAGCGCCATATCAATGCCTGGAATCGATTTGATTTCGGGACGTTCTTTGTAAATCGATCTGCGTAGCGATTCAAGAATGGCACCGAGCAGGAACCACCTTCGATTACTGGAAAACAAGATTTTCGCATCCGGGAGTTCCCGAAAGGTGTAGTTGAGTTTGACGATGAACTGTGCCGGATCATCGAAAAAGAGGTGGACGTACGCTATCTCCTCAGTCAGTTCTTTGACGAACTCATCTTCGATTTCCGCGATTAACGCGTTGATGTTGTCGTAGTGCGCATAGAAGGTGGCCTTGTTGATTAGCGCCTGCTCGCAAAGCTCCTTTACCGTTATCTGCTCTAGCGGCTTATTCTTCGCAAGCTCTGTAAGCGCTGCGCGTATTCCTCTGAGGGTTTTCCGCACCCGTAAATCCATAAGCTGAGGCCTCTTTACCAATTAAACGACGACTTTCCAGAAAGTGTCGCTTATCCTACTCCAGCAAAATGGCTATTAGTTGAATGTGCCTTCGCCGCCTATTGTGATACCCGCAGTTAAGATAAGAAACTTCGAGTTGAATAAACGTCCCATCGTCTAGCGAAGCGGTGGACGGGCAACCGAACAGGAGGGTATATCCATGCGTAGGCAGGATTCGGCGGATGATACGGCGCAACAGGCTGATGCGGATGCCGCAAATGCGAAACCGAAAGAACCGAAGCGAAAGCGGCGACCCTTACGCGTCATCTTGATCGCGCTTGGCAGCATCGTCGGAGTGATCGCGCTCGCCTTTGGCGGGTTCATCCTCTGGAACGCGATTTCCCGGGCGAGTCAGAACGCGGAGTTGGCAGACGGCATCGACCTCGACAAACCCCTCCCAGCCAGACCCGCCCCGGTGGGCGAAGGGCCGACGAATGGCGCAACGACACGCGGCGGCTTCACCGTGACCGGCCCCATCACTAGTGGTTCGCATGGCACCCCGTTTGCGGCATACTACGGCGATATTAGTGAGATCGGTTACCTCGAGGAGGAGTACTTCCTCTCTGGCGTCGCACAGCACTATGTCCCGATCGGCGAACTGACGAGTGACGGCAAATGGACGCTTGAGTCAGGGAGCACCGCGCCCTACACGACACGCATCCTGGTGCGACGGCCGACCGATCCCGCCAAGTTCAATGGAACAGTCATCGTGGAGTGGGCGAATGTTTCAAGTGGCTTTGACTTCCCAATCGGCGACCCCGTCGGGATGTACCAGGAGGGCTTCGCCTATGTCCTTGTGACTGCTCAACCGATCGGCATCACCGGTTTTGCCG
This sequence comes from Propionibacteriaceae bacterium, assembly GCA_031255975.1. Taxonomy (GTDB): domain Bacteria; phylum Actinomycetota; class Actinomycetes; order Propionibacteriales; family Propionibacteriaceae; genus WRGV01. The sequence continues at coordinate 3,192 of JAIRRM010000067.1, forward strand.
AAGACCCGAAGGGCCTAAGAACTTGGGATGCGGAGCGTTACGGCACGCTCAACATTCCAGATGAAGGGCTCTCCTATGATGTCTTCACCCAAGCCGCCCGCGCGGTAGGCCCGACCCGCGCCGGAAGGGGCGTAGACCCGCTGGACGGGCTGAAGGTAGAGCACCTTATCGCTTATGGCGCTTCGCAATCTGGCAGTCGCATCCTTGCTTACGCGAACGGCGTCCAGCCGATTGAAGCAACTTTCGACGCGCTCATGCCTACTCTTCACGCGGGTTACGCCTCTGATTTCTATGAGGCCGATGCCCACGCCGTCAAAGGCGGCGGTAGCCGCGATGTGCAATCCGAAGTCCGTGACGACTTACAGGTGCCAGTATTGTCAATAACCACTCAGAGCGAGGCGGCCTTTCTTTTCAGTATGCGCCAGCCAGACAGCAACGTCTATCGCTCTTGGGAGATAACCGGTGCCCCGCACTTCCCATCGGGGCTTATGGCGAATGTCGCCAATATGCTCACCCGCGACGGCATCGCATCATCGATAACCGACCTTGCAAACAGGCCAAAAGACGTGAACTGGCAGCCGGTGCTTGAGGCAGCCTATGTCCGGGTGGATGAATGGATTCGCGGCGAAGCCGTTCCGCCAAGATTCCCACCGCTACAAATCTCACTGTTACGTTTCACATACAGCACCGATACGTATGGCAACGCGAACGGCGGCTTACGCTTGCCCGAAATCACGGTACCGAGCGCCACCTACGACGTGAGCATATTCGGCGGGCTAATCGGCAGTACGATCCCGTTCGACCACGACCGCCTCGCCAAGCTCTATCCAACGCACGAGAATTACGTCGCCGAAGTGGCGGCGGCGGCACGGCAAGCCGAGAAGGATGGCATTTTGCTTCCGTTCCGGGTGCAGCAATACATTGATGAAGCGACGGCGGCAGACATTCCGTAACCCGAAATGAGTCGCCTCAGTCGATCAGCGTCACCGGGCAGTTTGCGTGTAGAACTCGCTCACTGGAACTCCACCAATGCCCCAGTTTTCCTCTTCCACTTCATCAATGGTGACCACAGTCGTCTTGGGGTTCTTACCAAGCACCTTTACCAACACATCGGTCACTCCGGCGATCAACTCGGCCTTCTGCGCTGAGGTGGCACCCTTTTTGGTAATCCTGATGTTCACGTACGGCATGGGGCAAG
>JAIRRM010000085.1 GCA_031255975.1 Propionibacteriaceae bacterium
GATCGCAACAAGCTGCTCGACCAGATGCAGAGCATTGTCGATCGGCGAGCCGAGGACTACCTGCCGGTAGAGCAGGGGATCATGGACCACTCATTCGAGAAGCATCGAGCGGAATCGAACCGACAAGGTACCCATCTGCCGCCAGGTATAACGCGCGACAAGTTTATGCAGATCGCTCGCCACGTCCACTCACTTCCGAGGGTGCAGCCGCTACCTGGCGACCCAGACCCGGCACTCGTACGGCTCCTAGACGCTGGACATGTGACCCTATATGAGTTTCGGCAACCAGGACTGGAAAACCTGTACGCGGTAGTTGACGGCGTCAGATACGAACTAAGACTTGGCCGCTACGGTCAAACATTCCACCCCATCGACGGAGTTGGCGTCACCGCCCACTACGCGCCACCACGAGGAACCTCTGGAACTGGTGCCCGCTCGTCACTCCCCATGGGCTCCCGCCCAGTCAACGGATGGAACAGGCCACGAAACTGATAGGATGACCCCATGAACGACCAAAGAGAGCTAGTCCTCGAACTGATGGCGGACGCTTGGAGGGGCCTCGATAATGGCAACCGCATGGACGTCATATACGACATCTTCGAGGGCGACTACACGCTCGCCATCGAGGCACTGATGGGCTCAACGACCGCCGCCGCATCACCGGTCTATGCCGAGGCAAAGGCTTTGCTGGACGCCCTCCAGATCGCCGCCTGACACCCCACGCAGACACCTGCGGGGTACACGCCTATCGTGTGCCCCGTTTCCATTCCCCGGTCTAGCGACCGGTAGCGCGCGCCCTGTGACTCATCTCCTTGCAGGAGTCTGCCGCGCCTAACCACTCCCTCCCATCGTTGGATCAGGCTCATCGTGATGGTCGAGAGAGTGGGATAGCTTGCCCCATTTAAGCGGGCACAAAATCGTGCGGTTCGAGCCAGTGCCCAACCGCCGTTAAGTGGCCAGTACGCCGTGAATGACGCTCCACGGTGGACTGGCCCACATCAACCTCACCGGAGGGTTTCCGGGAACCTTATACGCCATTGGCGGACTCATTACAGGAGAAAACATGGAAAACACCATCCCCGAAACGGGCAGCGACAGCACCGAGACTAGCGCCACGTTCGCACCGCCTGCCTCGCAGGAAGCACTCGACAAGCTGATCAAAGAACGTCTCGCACAGCAGGCCCGCAACCGGTTCGGCGACTATGACGAACTGAAGGCCAAGGCCACCAAGTTCGACAAACTCGAGGACGCGAAGAAGAGCGAGATAGAACGTTTCGCTAGCCAACTCGCCACCATCACCGCCGAACGTGACGCCCTGAAAGCCGCTCAAGAGCTTGCAGGCATCAAAGCCGAGGTGGCCGCCGAAAAGGGTGTATCTGCCGACCTGTTGCGTGGCTCAACCCGTGACGAACTTGAGTCTCACGCCGAAGCCATCGCGAAAGCGATAGCAGAGGGGGCTCCCAAACAGCGCCGAGGTGGGTCAGTGGACCCCAGAGACGCCCTGAAAACTCCTGGTACCTCCCAGAGTGGTGCGAAAGGTGACAGCCCGGCTGCCGCCGCCATCCGCGCGCTCTACAAGAAACCGTAAGAAAGGAAGCCATATGGCTATCAATGACATTACTCGCGCCGACGTCGCTTCGATGATCGCTGAGGAATACTCCGCTGACATCATCAAGGCATCCATCACAGGCTCACTCGCGCTCGCAGCATTTCCGCACACCTCAATGGGCACCAAAACCACCCACATGCCCGTCGTGGCAACCATGCCGGAAGCAACATGGGTGAGCGAATCCGCCGAGGACGATGAGGGCACCAAACCCACCTCCAAGGGCACATGGACCAACGCTATGCTGGTCGCCGAAGAGGTCGCAGTGATCATTCCAGTGCACGAAAACGTGCTTGAAGACGCCACCGCTGACATGCTCACTGAAATCTCCGCCATGGGCGGCGCGGCGCTGGGGAAGAAGCTCGACCAGGCGGTGCTGTTCGGCACCAACAAGCCCGCGTCGTGGACCTCGCCTGCACTGCTGCCCGCTGCCGTCGCAGCAGGACAAACCTATCAGCCGGTTACCGGGAAAGATGACCTGTATGGGGCCATCATCCAGGCCGCCCGTGACGCGAACGGCGATGTCTATAACGCCTCGGTTGTGCTCGCCAGCTCCGCGCTGCGCCTCGATCTGCTCAACCTGCGTGGGTCCGACGGCCATCTGGTGCTCACCGATGACGCGCTGCGAGGCTTCGACGCTACCCACTTCTCGCGTAACGGCGCATGGGACAAGGCGCAGGCTCTTGCCCTCATCTGCGACCCGAACTTCATCCGCATTGGCATCCGTCAGGATGTCACGGTGAAGTTCCTGGATCAGGCCACCGTGGGCGGCATCAACCTCGCCGAGAAGGACATGGTGGCGCTGCGCTTCAAGGCGCGCTACGCCTACGTTCTAGGAATGCCGAACGGCACCCCCGTCGGTGCCGTCGTCCCCCCTGTCGTCCCACCTGCTGAGGAGCCCAGTTAATGAAAATGTTCCGTTCAACCGCTACCGGTGCAGTGATCGCACTCGCCGAAAACTCGCCACTGTTGGCCGCGTATGAAGCCTCCCCGGCCTACAAGCCGGTGCGCGCATCGGCGCAAGTATCCGAAGATCCGACAGACGAGGCAAGCAGCGAAGAGGGGGTGCAGCCGAATGACTCCTTGGGCAACCCAGCAGGACGTGGAGGCTCGCATCGGTCGCCCGGTAAGTCCGGCAGAAGCTGATCAGGTGAAGGGACTCCTGGACGAAGCCACCGTGCTATTGCGCGGCTGGCTCGCCCAGGACTTCCCTGACACTCAGACCCCGGACGAAGTTCGCATCGTGTGTTCTCGCATGGTGGCTCGCGTACTTGAACGGGGCAGCGGGCTACCAGTTGGGGCCACCGGCATCCAAGCAGCTATCGGGCCGTTCCAACAGGGGCTTACGTTCTCTGCCGATACGGCATCTGGTGGAGTTTGGATCGCGGCAGCCGACAGGCTCGCGCTGAAACGATTCCGCACTGCCAAAACCATCCGGTTGCAAAGCCAGCAGACAGGCAGGTTCGGCAGTGTTTAACCCGTTCGCGCATATGCCGATACCCCCGGCAACAATCACGATCCATCACCCCACGATGGTTACAGAGCGCGATGCGGCAGTCTTCGACCCGTCTCAACCCACCACGGATGAGCCGATAGGAGGCTGCTATATCGTGCCCGGCGCATCCAGCGAAACCCCCATGCCCCGCCAAGGGGTCGAGGTGAAGTGGACCGTCTACGTGCCACCCACACAAACCCCCATCGCCGCCACTGACCTCGTAAGCCTCCCCGGCATCCGCGAGCGATACCAGATCGACGGTGCACCGGCAGCATGGCCGCACCCCGCTGCCGGCGACCCATACAGGGTGCTGCAACTTATCTCGCAGGAAGGATAGAGATGCGCGTCACGTCCATCAAACTCGACCTCAAAGGCATCAACACGGTCATGACCTCCACCCCAGTACAGCAGATAGTCGATGCGGCCGGCAGCCAGATCGCCGCTAAAGCTGGGACTGGGTTCGAATACACCTCCGGTCCCAAACACCGCTGGGTTGCCAGAGGCTATGTGAACGCCGCCACATTCGAGGCTCGCAAAGCCGAGGCACAAAACCGTGCCTTGACTCGAGCAGTAGGAAGGTGAAGCCAATGGGCGAGATAATCGAAACGGTCGACGCCGAGGATGCCGTCCGACATCACCTCTGGAACACACTGCCATACAGCGTCAAGGTTTGCGTACCGCCCTCGCCTACAGAGTGGCCACCGCAATCGGTGTATATCGAGCGCACGGGTGGTGGGATGACCTCACTTGTGGTGGACGAGGCTCAGCTTACGTTCGAGAGCCGCGCGCCAACCCCCGCCCAGGCCATGCAACTCGCACTCGATGTGCGTGCCGCCATTGGCACTCTTCAGCGCATGCACATGTTAGGCAACATACCCATCTATGGCGGCACCGAAGTCGCTGCCCCCTATCACGACCCCGACCCGGATAACGCAAAGCTGCCCCGAGTTACCCAAACCCACACCCTCCGCATGAGGATCAAGAAAAGAGAGGACTGAGCATGGCTCTAAACTCCAACAATGTCGCTGTCGGCATCACCGGCGCGATATATCTTGGCGGCAGCGCCGCCACTCGCCCCACAGACGCCAAGACACCGCTCACTACTGGCTGGGATGATCTGGGCTACACCTCCGACGCTGGAGTCACCGAATCGCGCTCGCTGTCCTCGTCGGACATCGCCGCCTGGCAGAACGGTGACGTGGTGCGCAAAGTCGTCACCTCAGCATCCATGACCATCAAAGCAATGCTGCTCGAAACCACGAAAAAAACCGTAGGCCTCTACTACGGCACCACAGTCGGTGACGATGGACTGGTGAAAGTCGTGCCCTCACGCACCGGCAGCCGCCACAAGATGTGTGTCGATGTCATCGACGGCGACAAGTTCATCCGCACCTACATCCCGCAAGGGCAGGTCACCGAGGTCGGAGACCAGGTGTATGCCGGTGGCACTCCCATCGGCTACGAGGTGACGATCACCGCATACGCTGACGAATCCATCATCGACGAAGACGGTGCCATCGGCTGCGCCGAAAAGTGGTACAGCCAATTGGTGGTGGGTAAACCGTGAGCCGCAACAGGCGCGCAGCTCGCCCAAAAACCGCCACGGAGACCATCACATTCCGCGCTAATGGCCACAGTTATTCGTTACCGCCCATTAGCGCAGTGCTCGAGTTGCCGACTCGAGTGCTGAGAGAATTGGTCAAAGGCGGTGCATCGAACGACGCGAACCTAGAGATCGCATTCACCATCATCGAAGCCAGCGACGATAGGGAGATGGTTGAGGCGTTCTTTGATCTGCCAATCAAAGAGTCGGCCAAAGTCATCAACAAGTGGATGCTGGCCGCTCAACACGAAGGGGCGTCACTCCCCCAATCGTGACGCTCCTCGAACTCGAGGAGCGATACCCCCGCGAGTTGGCCGCTGACTTTCGCGAGTTCTACAGCCTCAGCTTCTCCCCGGGAGACACACTCACTTGGGGCGAAGCCTGGCTGCTCGTCAACGCGTTAGCGATAGACGCCCGCTCGCGCACTCATGCGGCGTATTCGGGATGGACCTGTCCCGCGTCCCATGAGACGCAAGCGCTCTACGACCTGTTTGATCTGGTCGTCGCCGTAAACACCCCAACTGGTAAGCAGCGTCTCCGTCACCCGCGTCCGTGGGATACACCGACAACTGCCGGCGATGCCAGCAAGTTCACCCAAGAAGAGGTGAGGCGCATCTTGCAAGAGAGAGGACCACAGCATGGCTAACGGCCCCGAGGTTGCCCGAGCGACTGTCGTCCTCGTACCGAAGTTCGAGGGCGTCAAAGAAGAGATCCGCAAAGAGCTAGGCGACGCAGGCTCCGAAGGCGACAAGCAAGGCAAAGAAACCGGTAATCGCTTCGCAGGGGGTTTCAAGAAGCTGCTGCTCGGCGGCATCATCCTTAGTGCCGTCAAGTCGGCATTCAACGGCGTGAAAAGCGTCATCTCGGAAGCATTCAATGTCGGTTCCGAGATGATCAGCTTCACCAAACAGCTCGAAATCTTGACCGGCAATGCGCAGACCGCTGGAACGATGATCAACAGCCTCTACGACTACGCCCAAGGATCTGTGTTAGACACACGCAGTGTTGTCGAGGCAGCCAAGAACCTAGTCGGGTTCGGTGTCGAAGCTGAACGGGCAACAGACCTCACGCAGATGCTCGGTAACGCCTCAGCGATCTACGGGGCGCAACTATCGAACACCTCGGTCGTGTTGGGGCAGATATACGGTGCGGGCAAGCTCATGGCTCAGGACGCCATGCAGCTGATCAACCAAGGCATCCCGATCTTCCAACTTCTCGGCGACACCATGGGTATGACTGTCACCGAGGTGCGGGAACAGATGTCTAAAGGCGCGATCAGTTTCGACATGGTAGCTGATGCTCTCGAGCGCGTTGCTGGCGACCCTGAGATGCTGAAACGCTTCGCAGAAACCCCCGCAGCGGCACTCGCGAACCTAGAGGACTCCATGGACGGCGTCCGGCTTGCATTCATGGGTGTCGAGCGCGGAACGACTGGTTTCGAGGCATCCACAACCGGCCTCCAGACCGTCGTCTCACGGTTGATGAACAGCTTCGCCGCACTCATGTCATCCGACGGCGTGCAGAACTTCGTAGGGATGATCGGCGGTGGGCTCGCTGATGGCATTCAGATAGCAGTCGACATGATAGATCGACTCACCACCAGCCTCGATGGCGGCGGTGCCGGGTTCGACGGCCTTGCCAAGATGCTGCCCCAAGTCATGATGTTTATGAACCCCTTCGCGGCGATCCTCAAAAACTTCGTGCTGCCAGTCTTGCCGCAAATCCTCGCTGCCATCAAGCCGCTCATACCTGTGTTGCTAAGCCTGCTCGATTCGATTCTTATGCCGATGCTCAGCCTCGTTGAGTCGCTGATAGTGCCACTGGTGGAGTTGATCGCTGGCGTGCTGCCGCCGATAGTTGAGCTTGCCACGATGCTCATCACCGCACTGCAGCCGCTCCTGGAACTCGTGCTAGCCGGGCTGGTGTATCTCATCAACGATTTGGTGAGCAACCTGCTACCCATCATCATCACGCTGATGCAGACAGTGGTGCCGATCATCATGAGCATCGTTGAATCGTTCATGCCGCTGATCACGATGATTATCGAGAACGTGATGCCAGTCATCACCAGTTTGGCCGAGTTTATCGTCCCCATCTTCGAAGGCATCGCCAAGTTCATCGGCGCAGCGCTTGGCACCATCAAGGCAGTCATCGACGTGTTCATGGGGCTATTCAGTGGTGACTGGGATGCGTTCTGGACTAGCATCAAGGATTTCTTGGCATCAGTCTGGGAAACGATTGCGACGTTCTTCACGAACATTTGGGACAACATCAAGGGCATCTTTGGCGCCGCGTGGGAAGCCATCAAGTCGATTGTTATGACACCGGTCAACGCAGTAAAAGATGCGGTCATTGGTGCGTTCAACACAGTCAAGGACGGAATCCAAAAAGCCATTGGTGGCATCAAGGACTTCGTGTCGATGGTGTTTAACGGCATCGCAGGGGTCATCAAAGCCCCCATCAACGCCATCATCGGCTTAGTAAATGGTGCCATCGGTGCGCTAAACAAAATCAGCGTGTCGGTACCCGACTGGGTACCAATCTTTGGTGGCCGCCGCTTCGGCTTCAACCTCGGCACCATCGCATATCTCGCCGAGGGCGCAACAGTGCTACCCAAAAATGGCGGCACCTTAGCGGTGCTCGCCGAGGCAGGCAAACCTGAGACCGTGGTGGACACAGGAAAAATGAACCGACTCCTAGACCAAGTCGCCGCCGACCGTGGCGAACCGAAGCTAGGTATTGCCGAGGTGCTCACTCTCATGAACCGACTCCTAGAGGCGGTCGAGGCCGGTCAAATCATGATCCTCGACACCGGTGAACTGGTCGGCGCAACAGCCGGTCAAATGAACCAAAGCCTCGCCGCAGGGCAGGCACGAAGTGGAAGGCAGGTGGCCTGGGCATGAGCACAATCGTGATAGATGGCGTGCCCCGCACAGAACTCATTGTGCTCGCTCCCGGCCCCAGCCTTGATCCGGCACAACCAGTAATACAAACCCTGCCGATACCAGGCGGTGTGGACATTGACGTAACCGGTGCCCTGAGCGACGGATGGCCAGAATACGGCCACGCCAGGGCAGTGGCCGCCCTCGCCGCCACCGGCAGACTATGGGACGTACGCACGCTGTACACACAGCTATGGCACGGCCGCCAAATAGCCCTCGCCTGGGACGACTTCCCCGGCAAGCACCTCAAAGGACGTGCCCGACTCCACTCATGGTCATGGCCCGCGAAACGCGACATAGTGCTGTTCACCCTCGAACTCGATGCCGAACCCTACTGGTGGGCTGACGCCCCTCATACGCAACCCGTCGCCGCCTCGCCCGGCGGCACCCCGGCACAACTGGTGCCGACCGGATACCCAGTGATGCCCCACACCGAGGTCACCGGTGGCCCCGTGCAACTCGACATCGGCACAACACAGGTTGAGCTTACCCCCGGCGCGTATGAGCACCTTGAGGCGCTCATGTTGCGCCCCGCCGCCGCTCCGCTCGACATCACTGTTAGCAGCGAAGCTGACGCAACAGTCACGTTTACATGGCGGGAAGGATGGCTGGCATGAGCTACCTCATCACTACCGTGGACGACGGTACTGTCCTCATGGACACTGCGTTGCCCACAGGGCCGCGCATCGCCAACCCGACGCTGGTAGAGCAACTCAACAACGCCGAATCATTCACGTTCACCATCGCCGCCGACCACCCCGCTTACCGATCCCTGCTACTACGGCACTGGGTCCAAATCTATGATCGCGCCACGGACGAAACCACTCTAGTGCGGCTCCTAGACCCAGTAATCAAAGGCACCACGGTGGCATACACCTGCGAAGGCGTACTGGCATGCCTGAACGATACTCTCGCCACCCGCGAAGATTGGCAGTTCGCTGGCACACCAGCAGAACTCATCGACTGGATTCTCGCGCCACACAACGCACAAGCCGTCCTCGCCGACGGCAGTCCCGATCCGCAACGCCAGATCGTGCGCGGCGTCGTCTCAGACAATCTAGACCCCAACAACTACGTGGTGCGTTCCATTGACGCATCACCGACAATCTCTTCAGCCGAGATGCTCGCCCGTTCGACTCACAAGAGTTCCGCCGGTGGTTTCATCCGGGTCCGCACCGTGAACGGGGTGAACTATCTTGACTGGCTCAGTGCCCCGCTGGATTCGGGCCGCACGATTCGCTACGCCGTCACGCTCCAAGAATGGCAGCAGCAACTCAAAGCCGCCGACATTTTCACGGCGTGCTGGCCTGAAGGTGCCCAGCTCGACTCCGACGACCCCGACTTCAACGGGCGGCTGCACCTCGACGGAGCCACCGCTGGCGCGGTTGAATTGTGGCCGGGCAGCAACCGATGGGGCTATGCCAACCTTGACGCCGAGGCCCGCTACGGTCGAGTGGTCGGCACCGCCACATGGGATGATATACACAGCGTCGAAGTACTACTACAACGCTCCGCCGGCTGGGTCGCCGCCCACATGTTAACCGGCATCACCATCAACGCCGCTGCCGCCGACATTGAACACCTGCATCCCGGTGACGCGGCAACGTTCCTGATCCCCGACCCGGTAGGCATCAACACCAAACTCAACGTGTCAGGCCGCACCCGAATACTTACCGACCGCACCAGGTGGACTATCGCCATGGGTGCCCAGGCTGAGAGCCTCGTCGAATCTGTAGCCACTGCCCGCCGAGCCGCCGACCAGGTGAGCGAGCTACAAAACTCTACTGTGAGACTCGGTGAACAAGTCGCAGAGAACCGGCACAGTACCCTCGAATTGTCGAGTCTCCTCGACCAGACCGCTGAGACGATCCGCGCCGAGGTCGCATCCACCTACGCAACTCAGGACACTCTGAACTCTGAAGCCGAGGCCCGCGAAACCGCCATCGCAATCGCAGCAGATGGAGTGCTGGGCCAGTTCAACGAGTGGCGCTCAACAACCTACACGGACGAAATGGGCGCGATGCAGACCCGTTGGGATGCAGCCGATCTATGGTGGCGAGTCGGAGTCGATGGCATGCAAATCGGCCGCCTCGACTCATCGTTTCGCACTCACATCGGCGATGACGATTTCACCATTACCCAAAACGGAATCGAGCAATTCAAAGCGAAAGGCAACCGTGTCGGCGTCGGTGCGCTCAGAGCACGCGAATATGTGCAAGTCGGTGCCTGGCGCTGGTTAACCATAGGAATGCCCGCAGGAGAAGTGTTCGGACTTGTATGGACTCAACTCACTGAGGAGGACTAGCCATGGCGCTCTCAGGACGCTTCCAAACCGCCACCATAAACAACCGTTGGATGTGGGTGTCTTGGAGCGCCACCCAATCCATCGAAGGCAACTACTCAGACATCACCGGTGCAGTTGGCTATGACACCAGCGCTACCAGTGGCTATGTCACCTGTCACGGCGGCCAAGTGTGGGCAACTATCAACGGCGTCGAAACGCAGCTTGTAAACATCTCAACATCGTCCCAAGAATGGGACGTGCGCAGCGGCGGCGTGCAGATCGCCACCTTCACCCTCCGGGTCTACCACGACAATTCGAGTGGAGCCGCCACATTCTCAATGCGTGCCCTAGGCAGCATCTACAGCTACTCATGGAACTCCAGCGGCTCCGCGTCGTTCACGCTGAACACCATCCCCCGCGCGACCCGCCCGATCCTCAGCGGTTCACCAACGATCCTCGACGGCTCACACAGCGTCACCGCAGCGCTCACACCAGCTAACCAGACCTGGCGTCACCGAGTCGAATGGCGGCTCGGTACACGTCAAGTCACCCAAGACAACATCTCCACCTCGGCGGTCTTCACACCACCCGCAGAGTGGATCGCCGAGATGCCTGCCACCACGACAGCGACAGCCACATGCACCGTCACGACGTTCAACGGCACTACCCAGATCGGCAGCCCTCAGGTAGCAAACTGGATAGCTCAAGTTCCCAATGACATCAGGCCATCGGCTACCCTTACCGTGACCCGAATCGACAACGCCGTACCCGCCGCCTGGAACACGTATGTCCAAGCGCAAAGCGGGGCACAGCTCGATCTCACCGATATCACACCGGGCGAGGGTGCGAAAATCGCATCCTGGACGATCTCCACGCAGAGCGCCTTCGTCGCATCAGGTACCGGCACCAGTGGGCAACTCATCATAGAGCGAGTTCCGGCAGCAGGCACACGCAGCTATGAAGCGGTAATCACCGACACCCGAGGCCGCAGCACGACCTACACCGGCACCATCTACATAGAACCTTGGGCTCCGCCTCAGCTCATCGCAGCCTCCGCAGTGAGGGCCGACGCCGACGGCACGCCCAACCCCGCCAGCGGCGACAGCATCCTCACACAAGTCTCCTGGATCATCAGCACTGTGGCAGGCAACAACACTGTGCAATCAGCGGTCGTGCGCGCCGCCGAGACAACCGCAACCAACTGGAACCCAGACGACCCCGTATCATCCAATACTCCGCTCGTCATCGCAGCAGGTCTTGTGGGTCTCTCCGATGAATGGTCAGTGCAGTGGGCCGTCACAGACCAGTTTTCAACTATCCTATGGCCAGGCCCGGGAACACCCGGCCAAGTTACGCAGCGCATCCCCACCGCACGAATGCCATTCTCGGTGTATCGAGACAACGCCAGCGGTCAAATGGGCATCGTCCTCGGTGACATCGCCACACCCGCTGACGCGGGGAGTGTGCGTTCCCAGTTGCCGCACATATTCGCGGCCGGAGCCGAAGTGAATGGCGAACTGCGCATCAAAGGTGCTGTCATCGGCTGGTGCCCCTACCGAGTCGGCGACATTCTAGAGTCGACAAACTCTCTGAACCCCTCCACCTCGTGGCCCGGAACGACATGGGAGACCTACGGGGCCGGTCGTGTGCTGGTGGGCATCGACACTGCGCAAACCGAGTTCAACACCATCGGGAAAACCGGCGGCGCGAAAACCCACCAGTTGACCCGCAATGAACTCCCCAAACAAGGCGGGTTGAACATGATTTGGGGGAACTCCGGCAACATCAAATTCACGGGAAATCCGCAAGCGCAAGTCGGTGCCGCAGCCGGTAACGGATTGACGACCCACCAGGGCAACCCCGAGTTCGATCACGGATTCATCAACCCCACCGACCGGCCCCACAACAACATTCAGCCCTACATCGTCGTTTACCGCTGGCGACGCACCTCCTAGAAAGGATTCCTCTCATGA
>JAIRRM010000046.1 GCA_031255975.1 Propionibacteriaceae bacterium
ATAGCGCCGTTGCCCCGGCGAATCAAAGCCACACTAGAGCAAAGGTGCATCCTGTGGACACTGCGTTAACAGTTGAGGCTTTGGAGCGAGCCGGTGTGCGTTTAGATAGCGAGCGTGAAGTGTTGGGGGGGCTACTGGAAAGCCATGTCATTAACCAGTTGAACGCCGCCCGAAGTTGGGCTAAGCGAGCCACCACGGTTTCATATTGGCGAGAAGCTGGGAATCGCCCCCGAGAAGTTGACCTGGTTATTGACGGTTTCGGAGGGTTACGTATCGCTGTTGAGGTGAAGGCCGCAACTCGGGTACATCCTTACGACCTCAGGGGGTTGAAAGCGTTGCGACAAGCACACGGACTCCATCGTGGCTTCGTTTTCTACAATGGGTCGGAGGTTGCCCAACTAGACGATGGCATCTGGGCATTGCCGATTAGTGCACTAGAAAACGACTCCTGGTTTCGATCCGCCAACTAAACCAGCGCCACATTGCAGTATGCGCATGCGCAGGTGTGCATGATCAAGGTGTGTTTTCACTCGAATGCGTAGTGATCAAGTCCTGTTTGTGCTTGCGTAAATGTGGCTTCATGGAGGTGTGCACCCATCACCAGTCAAGGTAACGACGATGGCGTCCACAAGGTCTTTTGCCGGAATTTATTGTGGCATGAGTTCATTTAACCTGTGATGGCATCGCTGTACGTTTTTAGATTTGTGCTGTAGCGTATGGTCATGGGGAGAAAAATCTTTGGGGCGTTAGCTGTTCTGGCTATGGCGGGTATGTTGTTGCAGGGTTGCGCACCTTCCGATTCGAATGCCACTCAGAATACGGCTACGACCGACGTCACCACTACCCCTCCTGATGGGGGCAGTGAGAGTGATGCGCCGGATACCACTACAACCGACAGCACCTCGACCACGACAACGTCCTCTGGTTCAGAGACTGCGTTGGATGTTCCGGCGGGGTTCCCTGATATCGTTCCCGTTGATCAAGCGAAATGGTATACAACTCGCGGTCTTAGGGTGCCATTGTTTGCAGGTCCCGGTGAAGAATACGACGCCGTAGCTCTGATGCCATCTTATGCGGCGTTCCGTCTGGCTGAAGCCGACCCTTCTGGTGAATGGTTAGCTGTGATCTGGGATCGTTACATCTGTGGGCATGCCCCTGGATCATACCAGCAGAGGTTGGATCAGAAATGTTGGAGTGCTAGTAGCGCTGGTTGGATTGACGCCGCTTTAATCTCTGAGTCTCTCCTGCAGGAATACGATCGGGATAGCGTGGTGGCTCCGGCTCCTGATCATAACTCGAAAAGAATGCCATGGTTGTCTGGTGTGTTGCCCCCAGCCGAAGGCTTCGGAGTTTCGTTGCGCTACGGGCCAGGCGAGGAATACCCAGAAATTGCGCGCATGATGAGTGGCGCAGAAGTGTACTGGCTGGGCTACCAACCTGTTGCTGGCATTGACGACAGCGTCCCATTTGGCTGGTACGGCTGGTATTACGTGAGCCGTGAAGGTTGCGAGGGATGGATAGCGCCTGGTTCGCTTGAAGGGCTGCCTGTGTAGTCCTGCTTTTGTGCGCTGCGCATTGAGGGGAATCGCTGTTGCGCCGCTGAATAAGTGGCTATGGCGAACCGCGTAGACTCAGGGGGCAGGAAAGGGGAGCCCCGATGAGCCGTATCGTGCAGAAGTTCGGCGGGTCGAGTGTGGCCGATGCCGACTCCATCAAGCGCGTGGCACGGCGCATCGCCGACACCAAAGCGGCGGGTAACGAAGTGGTGATCGTCATCTCGGCGATGGGTGACACCACCGACGAACTGCTTGATCTGGCGCATCGCGTCAGTCCCAACCCCACCCCGCGCGAACTCGACATGCTGCTAACTACGGGCGAACGGCAATCCGCCGCACTGCTGGCGATGGCGCTGGCCGACCTCGGTGTTCCGGCGCGTAGTTACACCGGCTCGCAGGCGGGTGTCATCACCACCGGGCAGCATGGCGACGCCCGTATCATTGACATTACCCCCGGTCGTATCATGGACAGCCTGGAGCAGGGCAATGTCGTCATTGTTGCCGGGTTCCAAGGTGTCGCGCAGGACACCAAAGACATCACCACACTGGGGCGCGGCGCCTCCGATACCACCGCCGTGGCGCTGGCCGCCGCCATGAAGGCCGACTACTGCGAGATTTACACCGACGTGGACGGCGTGTTCACCGCCGATCCGCGCATTGAGCCCAGGGCCAGGCATATCCCCGTCATCGGTTACGAGGACATGCTGGAGCTTGCCGCATCCGGCGCGAAGGTGCTGCATCTGCGCTGCGTTGAGTACGCCCGCGCCGAGAACGTGAGAGTGCGGGTGCGCTCGTCCTTTTCACATCACAGTGGCACCTGGCTTGTCGATCAATCCGAAATCGAAATGAAAGACCCCAACATGGAACAGGCCATCGTCTCCGGAATCGCCCACGACACCTCAGAGGCCAAGATCACCGTGGTCGGTGTGCCGGATACGGTGGGCATGGCGGCGCTGATTTTCGACGTGATCGCCAAACGTCAGATCAGTGTGGACATGATCGTGCAGAACGTGAGCCGCGACGGTGAGGGTCGTACTGACATCTCATTCACCTGCCCGCAGGGCGAGCGCGAGAAGGCGGTGGATGCGCTGAACCTCGCCAAGGCCGAGATCGGATTTTCCGAAGTGGTGTGGAACGACGCCGTGGGCAAGGTGAGCGTGGTGGGCGTCGGGATGCGCACCCATCCGGGGGTCACCGCCAGGTTCTTCGGTGCCTTGGCCGCGGCGGATGTGAACATCGACATGATCTCCACCTCTGAGATTCGTATCTCCGTCGTCGTTGCGGTGGATCAGGTGCAGGCCGCGGTGCAGGCCGCGCACACCGCTTTCAACCTGGATGCTGAACAGGACGCCGTGGTCTACGCCGGCACGGGACGATGAGCGAGTTTCCCGTAACCTCATCCGACACCGAAGCCAAGGCGATAGCCCGTAGCGCCCAGGTGGCACGTAACTCCACCCAAATGGCCGTCGGCACCATGGCGTCGCGGGTGCTGGGATTTATACGAGTGATGATGTTGGCGCTCTGTTTGGGTGTGGCGTTGCCAAACGATGCTTTCAGTGTCGCCCAGGGATTGCCGCAGTTCCTGTTCGTTATCATTTCGACCGGCGCGGTGACAGCGGTGTT
>JAIRRM010000198.1 GCA_031255975.1 Propionibacteriaceae bacterium
AACACCAGACCAGCGGTTGCGGGAAGTTCCATGATTCTCACCTCGGCACTCATCGTATGCGGACGGCCGCCGCCGCGCACCTTAACCCCCACAGTGCGGCCAAAGTTTTAGCGTAGGAATGCCTGGCGGAATGATTACCTGGACGATGTGGAAAATCTGGTGTTTCTTATTGCAACATCCCGTGTAATATGTAGATGTCACAGCAGACGATGACAGGGGCGGCCCCTTGGGGCTACGCGTACCTGTCGCGGGGGCGTCTGTAGTGGCCAGGGCTGTGCAAACGGCCCTATCCCATAGGCAATGGCCGTCGCTGGTTCGCTAGCGGCGGCCATTGTCGTCCGGGGGTTGAACGCCGAAATACCGCTATCGCGCGGTCGCAGTCGTAGGCAGCGGCGGAATCGGCACCGGAAGCGGGGCGATCCCAGTCAAAATCAGACCTGAGGCCGGAACAGGCTTTTCAGCCGCTCGCGCTGCAAGATGGCGATAGCAGTCAACGGTACGTTCTGCGGGCATACCGAGACACATTCGCCGTACTGCGAGCAGGGGCCGAACTCCTCTTCCATCGCCGCCACCATGTGCTCGGCCCGTTCGGCCTTCTCGATGGCGGGGATGGGCAATAGCGACAAATGGGCCACCTTAGCCCCGGTGAACAACAGCGCCGCCCCGTTGGGGCAGGCTGACACGCAGGCACCGCAGCCGATACAGGCCGCGAAATCCAACGCCCGTTCCACCTGATCGTGCCCCACGCCTACGGCGTCACTGTCGGGCGCGGTACCCGCCGGCAACGCCACGGTGCCACCGGCGGCGATGATGCGATCCAGTCCGCCGCGATCCACCACCAGATCCTTGCGTACCGGGAACGCCCCGGAGCGCAGCGGCTCGATACGCAGCGTCGCCCCGTCGTGGAACGAACGTAGCCGCTGCATACACGAGGTTACGTGCGGTTGCGGCCCGTGCGGGCGACCATTCACATTTACCCCGCAGTTGCCACAGATGGATTCGCGGCAATCGGAGTCGTACGCGATGGTCTCCTTGCCCTCGTGTAGCAACTGTTCGTTGAGCCGATCCAGCATCTCCAAAATCGACATACCGGCGTCGAGTTGATCGACCTCGAAGCTCTCGTAGTAGCCGGACGCATTGGTGTGCGGCTGCCGCCAAATCTGCAAGGTGAGTTTCACTTGTAGTTCCTCCTTGCCACATGCACGTTGGTGTACTCAAGCGGTTCGGCGTGCCGCGTGAATCGCAACATCGGGTTGGACGAGAAATCAAGCGGGGCCGAAGTGGCCCACGCGGAGGTGAACATCCAGTTGTCGTCATCGCGTACCGCTTCGCCGGCGTCTTGATGTTCGACACGGAAATGCGCGCCACAGCTTTCGTCACGATCCAGCGCGTCGGTACACATCAACTCGGCGAGTTCCATGAAATCGGCGACGCGACCAGCCTTCTCCAGGGCCTGATTGATGCCTTTGCCCTTGCCGGTGACCAAGACGTCCTGCCAGAACTCGGCCCGTAGCGCCCGGATCTGGCCGATGGCCGTCTTGAGCGATTTATCCGACCGATTCAGTCCGCAACCCTCCCAAAGGTACGTCCCCAACTGCCGATGGAACTCGGTGGGGGTACGGGTGCCATGTACCGACAGCAGCGCCTCACCGCGTTGCGTCGCCCGCTGATAGGCCGCGACCACGGCGGGGGAGTCGAGCGCCGGACGACCCTGCCCCAGCAGTGGAGCCAGGTAATCCATCACCGCGTACGGCAGCACGAACCAGCCGTCCACGCTGGCCGACAGCAGCGAGTTCGCTCCCAGCCGGTTGGCACCGTGATACGAGTAGTTCGCCTCACCGCCCACGAACAGGCCGGGGATGGAACTCATCAGGTTGTAGTCCACCCAGAGGCCGCCCATGGTGTAGTGGGTGTTGGGCGCGATGCGGATCGGCACCTTCATCGGGTCTTCACCCACAGCCACCCGGTACATCTCGATGAGGTTGGAGTAGCGCTCCCAGATCACGTCCGCGCCCAACCGTTTGATGGCGTCGCCCAGATCGAGGTACGTGGCGTTGCGCATCGGCCCCACGCCATGTCCGGAATCGATCTGTTCCTTTCCGGCCCGCGACGAAATGTCGCGTGGTGACAGGTTGCCATACGCCGGATACTTGCGCTCCAGGTAGTAGTCGCGTTCGTCTTCCGGGATGTCGCCGGGAGCGCGGTCGTCCCCGGCTTTCAACGGCACCCAAACCCGGCCATCGTTGCGTAAACTCTCGCTCATCAAAATGGTCTTTGATTGCCAAGGTGTCATCACCGGCAGGCAGGTGGGGTGGAACTGCACCAACGACGGGTAGCCAAGATACGCGCCGTGACGGTGCGCCCGCCAGGCGGCGGAGGCGTTGCAACCGATGGCTAGCGTGGAGAGGTAGTACACCGTGCCGTAGCCGCCGGTGGCCAGAATCACGGCGTCGGCGGGCTGGGCGTGAATCCTGCCGGTGGCGAGATCGCGTACGATGACGCCACGCGCCGCACCGTCCTCCATGATGAGATCTAGCATTTCAGTGCGCGGATGCAGCTTGATCGCTCCCGCCTGCACCTGTCGCATCAACTGCTGGTAGGCGCTGAGCTGCAACTGTTGGCCGGTCTGGCCTCGGGTGTAGTAGGTACGGCTCACCTGTACGCCACCGAAACTACGAGTGGCGAGCGCGCCGCCGTATTCGCGGGCGAATGGAGCGCCGATGGCGTTCATGTGGTCGATGACCCGTAGTGATTCCTGACCCAGCCGGTACGCTTCGGCCTCGCGGCCTCTAAAATCGCCGCCCTTTACGGTGTCCACCACGAAGCGATACAGGGAATCGTTGTCCACCTTGCGGGCGCGGGCCGCGTTGATGCCACCCTGCGCGGCGATGGAGTGCGCCCGGCGCGGCGAATCCTGATAGCAGAAGGCGTGTACCTCGAAGCCGAGTTCCGCCAACGCGGCGGCAGCGCCCGAACCGGCCAGACCGGTGCCGACGACCGCCACGGTGAACTTCTTACGGTTTGCCGGGCTGATAACCCGGTATTCTTGCCGCCGTCGCAGCCAGGCGGTTTCCGGATCGCCGTCGGGGATACGGGCGTCAAGCACTTGCCCCAGGGTCACGCCGGGAGCGGCGGAAGGCGGTGGTGTGAACGTCATGACAGCACCCCCGCAAGCACCGCTATCGGGATAGAAGCATTACCGAGCAGGATGAACACCGCGATCAACCCTCCAATGGTGATGAGGATGGCGCGTAACCGCTTACCGATTGCGCCGAGGTCGGACACGACCGTGTACAGACCGTGTGAAACGTGGATGGCCAACAGCACCATCATGCCGATGTAGATAGCCGCCGACCAGGGTCGTGAGAAGCTGGCGATGAGATTCTGATACGCGAACGCGGCGGTGTCGGTGTGCTCCTGGAACGTCGCAGGTGCCAGTGGTTTGACGCCCAAGGTGAGATCGGCGAGATGGAAGACCACGAACGCCAGGATGAACAGGCCGGTCAGCGGCATCAAGGTGGCGCTGAAGGAGCGGAACCCGTTGTTGCGTTTCGCCGAGAAACGTCCCCGGGCCCGGCGTCCCCGAACCCAGAGGATCGTAGCGACACTCACGTGCGCCACGATGCACCCGGCCAGCACCACCCGCAAAACCCACACCAAACCATTGGCCGGAAGCAGCGGCTCACCCGCGTGACGCAACCAGTAGGCGTACTCGTTGAAGTGCTCGGCCCCGGTGTACACCTTGAGATTGCCGAACAGATGGACGGCCAGGAAGAGCGCGCCGATGGTGCCGGTGAGTGCCAGCACCACTTTCAGCCCCCAATTCGGCAGTTTCTTCGGCTTGCGGGCCGATGTTTGGAACGCCGGGGGCAGTTCGGGTGTGGTGGCCACGGCCTCGCTGGCAGCAGTTGGCGTTGCTGACATGCAAACCTCCGATGGGGTCACTGTGAGAACTTGTGATGAAGACCTAGTAGGAATCATTCCACAATGGCCATCCGTGTGCTGGAAAGGCGGGCTGGTGTGGTCGTGGCGCTGTCGGCGCGGCGGAAACATTGTCCAATTGAAACTGCTCGGATAGCCAAGACTTGCATCACCGGCTAGATTTGGCTGAGTGAACGACGAGCCGGAGGCGGTGTCTGAGCAGGTGACAGAGCAAGTGTCTGAGCAGGAATGTCGTCAGGCGCTGGTGTCGCGTCTCTCTCCCACCGGTGTGTCAGCGGGTTACGTCAACGCCGCTGGTGGTTACGTCGTGACCGGCACCAAGACATTGGCGTTGGTCGCCGATACCCTGACGCAGCTCGGTGTTGCCGCCGGTAGCGACGCCCTCAGCGAGGTGCTTATCTGCACACCAGGCCGCTACCATCCGGGGTTGTTCGGAACGATCGTCAAGGAATCCGGACGTACCTGTCGGGCCGCTGGTTACGTCAACGAGGCCGGGTACCACACGCTGTATCTGGACAGCGGCGGACGGCGCTTCGTCATCGCCGCGCCGGAGCAGTTGCGGATACCGGATCGAGGCTGGGGCTGGCAGGTACAGCTTTACTCGGCGCGTTCGGCGTACTCCTGGGGCATCGGGGACTTCCGCGATCTGGCGATGATCTGCCGACTGGCCGCTGAGCAGGGAGCGTCGTGTGTGCAGGTATCGCCGGTACACGCCACCGCCCCCATCAGCAAGCCGCAGGACTCGCCGTACTCTCCTGCATCTCGGGAGTTTCTGAATCTGCTGCATGTGGCCGTTGGGCTGGTACCCGGTGCCGACTCGGTCGATTTGAGCGATTTGGCGGCTCAGGGGCAGGCGCTGAACGATGACCGGATCATCAACCGAGCGGCGGTGTGGCAACTGAAGTTGACCGCGTTGGAGCGCATCTGGGAAACAGTGCGCGATGACCTGCCGCTGGAATACCAGTCATGGCGAGACGGACAGGGTGTGCCGCTCAACCGGTTCGCCACCTGGAGTACCATCGCCGAGCAACTCGACACCCCGAAATGGATGTCGTGGCCGGAGGAACTGCGTCGTCCCGACGGCGACGTGGTGCATGATTTCGCCGAGCACAACGCCGAACGGGTGGAGTTCCATACCTGGTGTCAGTGGGTGGCCGCGCAGCAGTTCTATTGGGCCTGTCACTGCGGGGTGGACGTGATCGCCGATGTGGCGGTGGGATTCGACGCCAACTCCGAGGATGCCTGGAACTATCAAGACGCGGTGTGCTTCGATTTCGAGATCGGCGCTCCACCCGACACCCACAACATCGAAGGGCAGCGCTGGGGGCTGCCGCCTTTGCTGCCGGCCAAGCTGGTAGAGGCAGATTTTCGACCATTCATCAACATGGTGCGGGCCACTCTTACCCACGCTTCGGCGCTGCGACTCGACCATGTGATGCAGCTATGGAGGCTCTACTGGGTGCCACAAAGCCTGCCTGCCACCGAGGGGGTGTACGTCTACTACCCGGTGGACGCGCTACTTGCCATTTTGCGCGTGGAGGCGGCCCGTCGTGGGGCATGGGTGGTCGGTGAGGACATGGGCACCGTAGCCGCCGGGGTACGCGAGACCATGGCCATCATCGGACTGCTCGGCAACCGTTCCGCGATGCGTACCCCGGTGTCAGATTTCCCTGAGCTTGGTGTGGGCACCTCGTCTACGCATGACCAGGTGACGGTGGCCGGGCTGATAACCGGTTCCGACGTAGATGATCTGCACCGCATCGGCAAAGGGGCGGATTTCACGCAGATCGCCAACACCAGGCGTGGGCTCGCCGAACTGGCGCGTATCGACCCCGAAAAGCCTGTGGCTGACATCACCGACGACGATATTCACGCCGCGGTCGTCGCCCGCTACCGACTGCTGGCGGCGGCACCGTCGCGGGTGGTGCTCGTCACCTTGGAGGACGCCGCCATGGTGCGCGAGCGTCCCAACATGCCGGGCACCACGGGTGTCTACCCGAACTGGTGCCTGGCACTGCCACGGCGCGTGGACGAAGTGATGCGTTCCCCGTTGGCGCGCGCGCTGGTAGAGGTGATGGGAACCAGACGGTTGAGCCGTATCTGAAACCGAGCCAAGATCGACCCGACTGCTCCGCTCCAGGCGTCACTTACGACATCTACGAGTTACGCGGGTAGCGCGGCCAAAATCGCTTGCAGTGTGGTGCGGGCGTCTCCGAAGCAAAGCGCGGCGTTGTCGCTGGTGAAAAGCGGGTTCGGTACCCCGGCATAACCGGCACCACGACCGCGCTTGAACACCACCACGTTGTGAGCCTCCCACACATGCAGCACTGGCATTCCGGAGATCGGGGTGCCGGGCTGCATGGCGGCGGGGTTCACGGTGTCGTTGGCTCCGATCACCAAAACCACGTCGGTGTGCGCGAAATCGTCGTTGATCTCATCCATCTCGTACACGATGTCGTAGGGCACCTTGGCCTCAGCGAGCAGGACGTTCATATGTCCCGGTAGCCGTCCGGCGACGGGGTGGATGCCGAAACGCACCGTGATGCCGCGATCACGAAGCCGCTTGGTGAGTTCGGCTACGGGGTACTGCGCCTGCGCTACGGCCATGCCGTAACCGGGCGTGATGATGACCTCCTCGGCGTTCCAGAGCAGTTCAGCCACGGCGGCCGGGGTGGTCTCCCGTTCCGTGCCGGCGTCTACCGTCGGGCCAAGTTGCGTGGTGGTGGAACCGAAGCCGCCCAAAATTACCGACAGGAATGAACGATTCATGGCTCGGCACATGATGTAGCTGAGAATCGCGCCGGAACTGCCGACCAGCGCGCCGGTCACCACCAGAATGTCGGCCCCGATGGTGAATCCGGCAAACGCCGCCGCCCAACCGGAGTACGAGTTGAGCATCGACACCACCACCGGCATGTCCGCGCCACCGATGGCTGCGACCAGATGGAACCCCAATGCGAGCGCCAGCACCGTCATCAGCACCAGCGGCATCCAGGCCGACGATTTGCCAGCCTGAGCGGCGGTGATGAACCAGTACGCCAACCCGCCACAACCCGCGAGCAGCGCCAGGTTGATTAGATTATGCGCGGGCAGCAGCAGCGGGCGGCTGGGCAGCCGTTCGGCGAGTTTTGCCCAAGCCACGATAGACCCGGTGAATGTGATGGCACCGATGAAGATGCCGATGAACGTCTCCGCCTCGTGGGTGGTGCTGCCGACGGAGCTTTTCAGATACGAGTTGTAGCCCACCAGCACCGCCGCCAGCCCCACGAAGCTGTGCAACTGCGCCACCAACTGGGGCATCCCCGTCATCTTCACCCGGAACGCCTTGACGATGCCGATGACGGCACCGATAGCGACCGCCGCCACCAGTAGGGCCAGCGACGTGGTGTTGGGACGGCCCTGCATCATGTCCACGATGGCGGCTAATAAGGCCAACCCCATGCCAACCACGCCAAGGGCATTGCCGCGTTTCGCCGTCTCGTGCTTGGAAAGCCCCTGCAAAGCCAGCACGAAAAGCAGGCAGGAGACGATGTACGTCGCGGAGACGAGTTGGTTAATCATGCCTTCCGCCCCTCATCCGTGGTGCCCCGTCGGAACATGGCCAACATGCGATTGGTGACCGCAAATCCCCCAAAAATGTTTATGGAGGCGACCAGCACCGCGATGAACGCCAAGATGCGAATTGGCCAACTGTCGGTGTCCAGTTGCAGCAGCGCGCCCACCACGATGATGCCGGAGACGGCGTTGGTGAGGCTCATCAACGGGGTGTGCAGGGCGTGGGTGACATCCCAAACCACATAAAAACCGGCCACGACGGCCAGCACCAGCACGGTCATATGGGCCAGGAACGCCATCGGGGTGAGCGAGAGCAACCCGATCAACGCGAGTGCTCCCACGCAGATCAACGCCGTCTGCACCTGCCAGGGCCTGTCGGCCAACCCCCGCTTGGGGGTGCCCGGCGGCGGAGCGGCGGCAACGGCATCGGTCGGCGGGGGTGCCGCCGACACCTGCACCGGTGGTGGCGGATAGGTGACTTCGCCGTTACGGGTGATGGTGACGGCGCGGATGATTTCGTCATCGAAATCGAGAACCAGTTCGCCGTCTTTACTCGGGGTCAACAACGTCACCAGGTTCGTCAGATTGGTAGCGTACAACTGGCTTGACTGCCCTGGCAGTCGTGACGCCATGTCGATGTAGCCGATGATGGTGACCCCGTTCGGGGTGACGTATGACAACCCCGGTTTGGTGAGTTCGCAGTTGCCGCCTCCGGTGGCGGCCAGATCGACGATCACCGAACCGGGAGCCATCGCGGCGACCATGTCGGCGGTGATGAGCTTCGGGCTGGGTCGTCCGGGGATGGCGGCTGTGGTCACCACGATGTCAGCCCGCTGCGCCTGTTCGGCGTACATGAGTGCGGCGCGGGCGTTGTAATCATCCGTAGTCTCTTTGGCGTAACCGTCGGCGCTAACCCCCTGATCCGCCGCACCAGGAGCCACCTGGACAAACGTCGCCCCCATGGAGTCCACCTGCTCCGCCGTCTCCGGGCGTACATCGGTGGCCCGCACCACCGCCCCCAGACTTCCGGCGGCACCGATGGCTGCCAGCCCGGCCACGCCGGTGCCGATGACGAACACGTTGGCGGGTGGCACCTTGCCCGCCGCCGTCACCTGGCCGCCCAGAAATCGCCCGAAACTGTGCGCGGCCTCAATTACGGCGCGGTAGCCGGAGATGTTGGCCATTGACGACAGCGCGTCCATGGATTGTGCCCGGGAGATGCGTGGCACCATGTCCATGCTGAGCGCGGTGATACCAGCGGCGGCACACCTAGCGACGATGTCGTCGTCGGTACGGGGTGACAGTAACGCCACCAGGGTGGCACCTTGCCGCAGCGACGCCAACTCGGCTTCGCTGGGTGGGGCCACTTTCAGCACGATGTCGCTCGCCCAAGCCGTATCCGTATCGACCACTTGGGCACCGGCTTCCCGGTACGCCGTATCCGGGAAATCGGCGTTGGCACCGGCTCCTTGTTCAACCATCACCTCGTAGCCCAGGGCCAATAGCCCGGAGATGGTCTTCGGTGTGGCTGCTACGCGATTCTCGCCTTTGAGGGATTCGCGTGAAATGCCTATCCTCACAGTTGCATTCTGGCACTTACGGCGGTTTCCTGTCCCGGAATTGGGTAAATAGACCTATATCGAAAACCGCATATCTGGATAGGGAAGTGCCCCTGGATTGGTGGGATCCAGGGGCACTAGTGGTGGTGGTGATAGTTACGTCTAATACATTCTTACACCATGGTGACGGCTTTTGCGAAATAACCGAAGGCGAATGTGTCCTCCCAGGCCTGCTGCGCCGCATCAAACGGGGCAGACTTCAGGGTGTCGGGCCATATCGCCACGTTACCGTACACGACCAGATTGTCGGCTTGGTCATCAACGGCATTGGCTGCCTCGTAGAAGTAGTTGGTTACGCCGTTGCGCTCTACGATCCGCTCGTCCACGGTGAGTCCGCCGCTGTGCCAGCAGGTTCGCAGCGCAATACCCATAGCCGCTGCGGCATCGGGAGAATCGAACAGGTACATGTCGAGAGCCTGCCAGTGGCCGTTATCCGGGTCATTGAGGCCCGGATTGTTCCAGCTACCAAACGCCGTGGCTACCAGATGCGGTAACAACTCCTCCATGGGAGTGCACTTGTAGAAGTTTTCCACCTTGACTGCCGTATTGACGGTCATTGCTTCAGTACCAGCGAGCGACGGGAGTGTCTGGGTGGCAAGCGTGCGGAACTGGTCAAGGGTGATCTCCGAAGCCGGAGGCTTGGTCGTCGTGGTCGTCGTAGTGGTGGTCGGTGGTGCCGGTGGCGGGTCTTCGGTGGAGGTGGTTACTGGCGGCGTTATCACCGGGGGTTCAGTATTGGACCACGGGAACCCGTTGATGAGTCCGTGTACCAAAAACACCGCTGCGGCCAGCAGGATGGCACCGGCTATGACGATGGCCGCAGTGCGACCGCCGTTTTTCTTGGGGGGAGTGGGCTGCCCGTACGGGGTGCCAGGCTGGTACTGAGTGTACAGCGGCTGCTGTTGCGGAGCGATCCCGTACTGGGGAGCGGCACCGAACTGCGGTGTCGGTGGGAACTGCGGCGAGCCTTCCGGTGGTGGCGTGGGCATCCAAGCCGCTGCGGCAGGCGGTTCGGGCACGGTGATGGGCTGCGCGTTGGCCATCGTGGGCGGCGGCGTAGGAGGCGTGAACGGCACGGCGGGCTCGTCCAGTACCGAAATGAAGGGCGCCGCCGGAGTGGGATCTACCGGCGCTGTTGGTGCTGTTGGTGCTACGGGTGTGGCTGGGGCGGGTTCTGCCGGTGCCACGGGTGAGGTCAGCGAAGGCACCCAACTACCGACTGGGGGCGTTGCCGGATTACCGAAGGTATCCCGGTAGAACACCCAGCCAGCGGGCGGTGTGGACCAACTGGGATCCGGCTTCCAGGATTCTGGTGGGAGTGCACCAGCAGGCGCGGCAGGCCAGCCTGGAGGGGGATTGAAGGTGATATCGGACATTGGTGGGTCTCCTTTGGTTGGGACTGTCTCATGCTAAACCCAAATGGGGGCCACTACCAGAGACTGTAGGTAAGAATGCCACGGCATTTTCGACAAAATAACCGGATATGTGATGTCGTGAGCCCAGCGGCATCCCATAGGCATCCCATAAAAGCTGTTTTTCAGTGTAGCGGCCCGTTTCCGGTGCTAAAGCCTTAGGTTCGTGGTCTCCCAATCGGGACTGTCGGCGCTGTCGTGGCGGGATGCGTTTCGACCGTGAGCGGCGTTACGGAAGGCGGTGGCCACCATCAACTTGATACGGTTCAACTGGTTCACTTCAGGTGCGCCGGGGTCGTAGTCGATGGAGACGATATTGGCCTCGGGATGCTGCGCGCGTAACTCCTTGAACATGCCGCGTCCGATGACGTGATTGGGCAGGCAGGCGAATGGCTGGCAGCAGATGATGTTAGGCACTCCTTGTTCGATGAGTTCGATCATCTCGCCCACCATGAGCCAGCCCTCGCCGGCGTCTGTACCGATGGAGATAACCTGCTCAGCTAGGTCGCGGATACGGTAAATGGACGGGGCTACGTCGAACTTGCCGTTCGTTTTAGCCAGTGCCCGTGCCGCCGGGCGTTCGTAGCGCTCAAACAGCCAGACAACCGCCTGTTGCAGCCGCACTCCGGTTTTGTCGCCATGTCCCAGGTTGTCCAGCCGCCAGTCGGCGGCGGCCAGTGAATAAGTGAAAAACTCGGCGAGGTTCGGCAGCACCGCCTCGCATCCTTCGGATTCCACCACCCCAACGACGTTGTTGTTGGCATCCGGTTGGAACTTCACCAGGATTTCGCCCACGATGCCGACACGCGGTTTGCGCGGCACATCCAGCAGTGGCAAGGCGTCGAACTCTGCCACCATGCGGGCGAGCAGTTTGCCGTAGCCGAGGCGGCGACCGTACGCCGGCGAGTAGTGGCGGTGCTCGAACCACTCCTGGGCGATGGTGTCCCAACGGTAATACAGTTCATTGGCGCTGCCTTCGTCTCGCTCGTACGGGCGAGTGCGCAGCAATAGATTCTGTAGCGTGTCGCCGATGACAAGACCCTGCACGGCACGGTGAATCAGCGCGGGAGTGAGCCGGAAACCGGGGTTGTTCTCGATGCCTTGCAGGCTGAGCGAGAGCACTGGCACCTCAGCGAATCCAGCGGCGGCCAGCCCGCGGCGCAGCATACCGACGTAGTTGGTGGCGCGACACATGCCACCAGTCTGAGTGATGGCGACAGACGAGTTCGCCGGGTCTGCTTGCCCGCTGAGGTATGCGTTGATGAGTTGCCCGATCACCATGATCGCCGGGAAACAAGCGTCGTTGTGTACGAACTTCAATCCGCACTCAATGTCGGCGGCGCTGGCTTTCTCCAGTACGACCAAGTTGTAGCCGGAGCGCCGGAAGATGGGGCCGAGCATTCGGAAATGAATCGGTGCCATCTGCGGCGCGAAAACGGTGTGCCGCACCTTGTGCTCCGGTAGGAACGGGGCGCGCGGCGGAGCGGATACGCGGGGGATGCTGGGCTCTGTTGGGGTGTGGGCGTGCTGGATACGGTCACGGTCGCGGTCATGGGTGGTGCCCGTGGCGGTGTCAGACGTGAGCCACCCCACGCTGCTGGTGGGTACTCCAAAGGGTCGGTCATGGGGGGTGCCTTTGGCGGTGCCGGGTGCGAGGGTGTGCGGCCCGGTTTCGTCCCCGAGCGCCTGGATCGCAGCCGTGGTGCCCTTGGCGGTGTCAGATGTGAGGGGGTGCGGGAATGCCGCCGCGGCGTCTTCGCTCAGAACGCCTTCATAAGGGGCCGCATTCGCCGTGCCGTTCCGATCCGCGAGCGCGGCCCTAAGCGAGCGCAGCCGAATGGTGGCCGCCCCCAGGTTGCTCACCTCGTCGATTTTGATGAGCGTGTATACGTCTCCGGCGGATTCCAGAATCTCCTGTACCTGGTCGGCGGTGATGGCGTCCACACCGCAGCCGAACGAGTTGAGCTGCACCAGGTTTGCGTCCGGCATAGTGCGTACCTGCGCGGCGGCTTCGTACAGGCGCGAATGGTAGGTCCACTGATCCATGACGCGGATGGGGCGCTCCAGATGCGTGGTGCGCATCCCGTTGGTGAGGGAGTCTTCGGAGAGCACCGCCATACCCAGCTTGATGATGGCTTCGGGGATGCCGTGGTTGATCTCGGGATCGATGTGGTACGGGCGACCCGCCAGCACGATGGCACGTAGGCCATGCTCGCGGGCGTACTGTAGCGCTCGATCACCCTCGGTTTTGATGTCGGCGGCTACCTTGTCGAGTTCGTCGTAGCCAGCCTTGACGGCGGCCTCGGCCTCAGTGCGGGTGACGCCGCAGTAGCGGAACACCTCGGTGAGGCGCCGCGCCAGATTTTCCGGGTTGTTGAGATTGACGAATGGGTCTAGATAGCGTACCCCTCGCACCTTGAGTCGGTCGATGTTCTTTTCGATAACCTGCGGGTAGTAGGCGACGATAGGGCAGTTGTAGCAGTTGTCGGCATCATCGAACTGCTTTCGCTCGAAGTTCACGCACGGGAAAAAGATGGTTCGCACGTCATGGTCGAGCAGCCATTCGACAGGCCCGTGCGCCAGTTTCGCCGGGTAACAGACGTTTTCTGCCGGGATCGACTCAATGCCGGTAGTGAAAAGCTCATGTGAACTACGCCCCGAGAGCACCACCGAGAACCCCAATTTGGTGAGAATGGTGTGCCATAACGGGTAGTCCTCGAACATGCCCAGCGCGCGCGGGATACCGATAAGGCCACGCGGCGCATCCTTCGGTGGCAAGCGGCGATAGCCAAAAATGCGCTGGAACTTGTAGTCGTACAGATTTGGGATCTCGGAGCGTTGCGGACGTTTTTCGAGGGACGCGCCGCGCTCACAACGGTTCCCAGACACGTTGCGCGCCCCGTCGTCAAACGTGGTGATCGTCAGCTTGCAGTGATTCGGGCACAGTTGGCAGATGCGCTGCTCAGATGCGACGCTGAAGGCGTCGAGGTCGCGTGTCTGGAATGGGGATATGGTGATCGGTGCGGTGGGGGTGGATACCGTCTGCGACCGTCCTGTTTGTGTCATGCCATCAAGCGCGTCGTGGTTGGCGGACGACGAACCGGGATGGCGCGTGATGACGTGCGCGTTTAGGGATGCCGTCGCGGTGCCCCCCGACCCCGATACGCGCGCCATCCAATGCATCCGGGCGGTCAGGGCCGCCCCGAAAGCCCCCATCAAACCGGCGATGTTCGGCCGCACCACCTCAACCCCGGTGAGCAACTCGAAGGCGCGTAACACCGCGTCGTTGAGGAAAGTGCCGCCCTGCACCACCACTTTTGACCCGAGTTCCCCGGCGTCGCGGAGCTTGATGACCTTGTAAAGCGCGTTACGTACCACCGAATACGAGAGCCCGGCGGAGATGTCGGCGATGCTGGCACCCTCCTTCTGGGCTTGTTTCACCGACGAGTTCATGAAAACGGTGCAGCGTGAGCCCAGGTCAACCGGGCGGGCGGATTCCAACCCGGCGGCGGCGAAATCGGCGATGTCGGTGTTCATGGTCACGGCGAACGTCTGGAGGAAACTGCCGCAACCAGACGAGCAGGCTTCGTTCACCGCGATGGAATCCACGGCACCGTTGCGGATACGCAGAAACTTCATGTCCTGGCCACCGATGTCGATTACGGAAGTGACATCGGGAGCCAGGAAATGCGCGGCACGATAATGCGCCATGGTTTCGATTTCACCCTCGTCGGCGTGGGTGGCGGCCTGGACAAGAGCCTCGCCGTAACCGGTGACACAAGCTCGTGCGATATACGTCGTCGGTTCCTCAGCTGGTGCGTCATTTGTGGTGCTCTGGGCTTGGATGGGTGGCAGCGCCTCGCGGATATGCCGCGAAATCGCCATGGCCGCGGCGATGGGGTCACCCTCGTTGGAGCCATAGCTGGAGTACAGAATACGGGCGTCTTGGTCGATGACCACTGACTTGATAGTGGTGGAACCGGCGTCGATACCGACGAACAGCGCTCCGGTGGCCGTGGCGATATCGCCCTGTGTCACGGTTGCCTGGGCGTGACGCCCGTCGAACGCAGCCCGCTCCGCATCGTCCACGAAAAGCGGCCGCATCACTTTGGTGACCTCCACCCGTCCCCGGGCGGCTTCCAAGCTGGCGGCGATATGGCCGAGTGAAAGCGCCGGGCCCTCAGCCAGATACGCGGCCCCGATGGCAACGTACAACTCGCCGTGTTCGGGGTTGATGAACTCGTCCACCTGCGGCAGTGCCCGTACGTAGGCGTCGCGCAGCCCAGACAGGAAGTGCAGCGGTCCACCGAGGAAGATGACCCGGCCCCGAATCGGGTGTCCACACGCCAACCCGGCGATGGTTTGGGTGGCGACGGCCTGGAAAACTGACGCGGCGATGTCCTCGTGGGCCGCGCCCTGATTGAGCAACGGCTGAATGTCGCTCTTGGCGAAAACGCCACAGCGGCTGGCGATGGGGTACAGGCTGGTGTAACGCAGCGCTAACCCGTTCAGTCCGGCGGCGTCCGTTTTCAGCAACGTGGCCATCTGGTCGATGAACGCCCCGGTGCCGCCGGCGCAGGTGCCGTTCATACGTTGCTCCGGCACTGGGCGTAGGAAGGTGATCTTGGCGTCCTCGCCGCCCAGTTCGATCACCACATCCGCTTCGGGATGCAGCCGTTCGATGGCCGCGGTGGCGGAGATGACCTCTTGAACGAACCGTACGCCCATCACCTTGGCGACTCCCAGCCCACCAGAACCGCTCATTGCCACTTTGATGAGACGTTCGGGGAAAGCAGCCGCCACTTCTGTCACCAGACTGGCCAACTCGCCCCGCACATCGGCATTGTGGCGACGATAGGCGGAGAACACGATGGCAGAGCCGTCCAACACTACGGCTTTTACCGTAGTGGAACCCACATCTAGCCCCAGCGCGAGCGTGTCATCCATCTGAGCGCGCACCTCCTGAGAACTGTGCTGGTCTGCCCCAAGAGATACCTACGCTACCGTAACTTAGCGAGTTATCGCGTAATCTCTATGGACAATATGGACGAAGCGATAGGTGAACTGATACGTTCGACAGGCACCGCGCGGTCGGCACGGTGCTTCATTTAGACCCGAAAGGCCGATGATGACCTCTCCTGCCTCTGCTCCTGTATTCCGCCCCATCGCCGATCCTGGCCCGCGTGGGCTGGCGGCGTTTGCGGCGACCACTTTCCTCCTCTCGGTGTTCAACGCCGGGCTGGTGGATAAGTCCGCTGAACCTGTGGTGTTCGGCGTGGCTCTTTTCTACGGCGGTGCCGCCCAGCTAGTCGCCGGCGTTATTGAGTTCGTCAAGAACAACCTGTTCGGTGGCCTGGCGTTCTGCTCGTTCGGTGCCTTCTGGATGTCGTTCT
>JAIRRM010000113.1 GCA_031255975.1 Propionibacteriaceae bacterium
CCTCGTGCCACGTCTCGTCCTCCAGATGCCAGGCGGCGATGCCGGGGTCGAACGCCAAATCGAACAGATCGTCAATTCGGCGCACCTTCTCCGGCCCGGCGAGCATCACGATTACCTCAACGCGGCGGTCGAGGTTGCGGTGCATCAGATCGGACGAGCCGATGCCGACGGTGGGTGTTCCCGCGTTCTCGAACCAATACAGCCGTGAGTGTTCCAAGAAACGCCCCAGAATCGAGACCACCTGGATGTTCTCCGAAAGGCCCGGCACTCCGGCGCGCAACGCGCAGGTGCCGCGTACCCACAACTGCACCGGCACCTCGGCGGCGGAGGCTTCGTACAGCGCGTCGATGACGGCCTCGTCCACCAAGCCGTTCACCTTGATACGGATACGGGCGGGAAGCCCGGCGGCCTTGTTGCTGATTTCACGCCGAATGTGTTGGATGATGCCGGTGCGTACCGACTCCGGTGCCACCAGCATTCGGCGATAGCCACGCTCCTGGCTCAGCCCGGATAGATGGTTGAACAGCCGAGCCACGTCCTCGGTGATCTCCGGATCGGCGGAAAGCAGACCGAAATCCTCATACGCCCGGGCGGTGGTGGGGTTGTAGTTACCGGTGCCGATGTGGGCGTAACGACGTAAGACGCCGCCTTCGTCGCGTACCACCAGACACAGCTTGCAGTGCGTTTTGAGACCGACGACGCCGTACACCACATGTACCCCGTGACGTTCCAACATTCGGGCGAAATCGATGTTCGCCTGCTCGTCGAAACGCGCCTTGATCTCCACCACCGCCAGCACCTGCTTGCCAGACGCGGCGGCGTTGATGAGGGCCTTGACGATGGGCGAGTCGGCAGAGGTGCGATACAGCGTCTGCTTGATGGCGAGCACGTTCGGATCGGCGGCGGCCTGCTCAATGAACCGCTGCACACTGGTGGCGAAGGAATCGTAGGGGTGCTGCAATAGCACATCGCGGTGTTGCAGCGCGGAGAACATGTCAGCGGGGCTGGAGGTCTCGACCCGCATCAGATGCGGATGGGTTTTGGGAAGGAAGCCGGGATACTTCAGATCCTCCCGGTCAAGCGAGATCAATTCGGAGAGCGCGGTGAGATCCAGCGGCTCGGCGAGGCGGAACACCTCCTTGTCGTTCACCCCGAACTCAACCATCAGCAGGGTGAGCAACTGCGTCGAGATGGTGTCGGCCACCTCCAGACGCACCGGAGCGCGGCCCTTACGCCGCGACGCCAGTTCGGCTTCCAGGGCGGCCAACAGGTTGTTGGCATCATCCTCTTCGACCTCGATGTCTTCGTTACGGGTGACCCGGAACAAGGTGACCGTCTCGATCTGCATCCCGGCGAACACCCGGTCGAGATGGTGGATGATGACCTCCTCGACGGCGACGAACCGTCCACCGCCGAGTGGTTGGAACCGGGCTACGATGTCGGGCACTTTCACGCGCGCGAAACGCTGCTGGCCGGTATCGGGGTTGCGGAACAGCAGGCCTATATTGAGCGACAAGCCGCTGACAAGTGGGAATGGATGCGCGGGGTCAACGGTGAGCGGGATCAACACCGGGTAGAGCCGTTCGTCGAAGAACTGCGACATGGCGGCTTGTTCGGCGGCGGTGAGGTGCTGCCAGCGCAGTAGGTGAATCCCGGCGGCGTCCAACTCCGGCAGCAACACCCGGTGCATCAACCGTTGCTGGTCGTTGACCATCTCGTGTGTCAGCGCCAAAATCTCATCGTGCAGTTCGCTGGGGCGTTTGCCGGTGATGGTACGCACCGCCACCCGTGTCTCGATACGGCGCTTCAATCCGGCCACCCGTACGCTGAAAAACTCATCCAGGTTGGCTGAGAAGATGGCGCAGTAGCGGGCGCGTTCCAGCAGCGGGATACGGCCAACATCTTTGGCGAGGTCGAGCACCCGGTTGTTGAACGCCAACCAGGAGAGTTCGCGGTCGGAGTAGCGGGCCGCCAGAAACGGTAGCAGTTGGGTGTCGGTCATGGCGCTCAGATCAACCATGCTGTGCCCCCACGTTCTGAGTACGGTCGGGGCTGAAACGGTAACCGACGTTACGCACCGTGGCAATGTAGTGTTCCAATTCCGGGCCCAGTTTGGCGCGCAGTCGCCGGATGTGTACATCAACGGTACGGGTGCCGCCGAAATAGTCGTAGCCCCACACGTCGGCCAGCAGCGTCTCGCGGGAGAGTACCCGTCCGGGGTGCTGCACCATGTATTTCAGTAACTCGAACTCGGTGTAGGTGAGGTCAAGCGGCCGGCTATTGATGGTCACGGTGTAGGCGTCCTCGTCAATGATGATGGGCCCGGCGCTGATGGCAGACGTGGCTGCCTTGGTTTCCAGCAGCAGCCGGATGCGCGAATCCCACTCGGCGGCGGTGGCGCCGTCCACGATGAAATCGTCTACGCCCCACTTCGCGCCCAGCACCGGCAGGTTGGCCAACTGCACCAGCAGCAGCACCCGTACCTGGGTGGCCTGGGCGATGAGGCGACAGGTGGTACGGGCCTCGGAGAGGTCGGCGCGCCCGTCAACCACCGCGAGAACTACAGTCCCGTGGGCTCCCAACAGCTTGTCGGCCCCGGAGATACTGGTAACGCTGTACGGCAGCATGTCGAGGGCCGGCGGCACCTCGGCTGGTGGGCGGCGCGCCGGGGTGACCAGCATGATGTCAGCCACGCGCACCTCCCTACCCTGGCCTCTCGCGTACTCAAGAGCGATACTCCAGAATACAAGCCAGGTGCCAATATGGGGCAGGGTGACCGTAGCGCGACGCCGGAAAGCTGCGGAACATGGCGGCGGTATCGCAAATGGAACGTCCTCGCCGTCGGTGGGGCCGAGGAGGTTCGGTGTAACAGACGCCGGTGCGTTCCGGTGCGGTTGGCTCAGCCCCAATCGGCGGAGTCCAAGATGATGGTGACCGGGCCGTCGTTGGTCAAGGTGACCCGCATGTGGGCACCGAAACGTCCCGTCGTCACGGTGGCACCGTGGGCGCGTAGCGCGGCGGCATAAGCGGCCACCAGCGGTTCGGAGACCGGGCCGGGAGCGGCGGCGTTCCAAGATGGACGGCGTCCCTTGCGCGTGTTGGCGTACAGCGTGAACTGGCTCACCACCAGGATTGGCAGGTTCTGATCTGACGCCGACAATTCGCCGTCGAAGATGCGTAGCTCCCAGGTTTTCGCGGCCATACGTTCGGCGATGGCGGGGGTGTCGTCGTGGGTGATGCCGACCAGAGCCACCAGCCCGAACCCGTCAAATCCGCCGGTTGTCTCGCCGTCCACCACGCAGGACGCGGCCTCGGCTCGCTGCAACACCACTCGCATGGGGCCAGCCTAGACGGTGGAACCACGTCGCCAGATGGTCGCCTGGAAATCGCCCACTTGGAAGATGTGCTTGGCGTCATCGTGCTGGGATTCCGGGTCAGGCCCGGAATGACGGGTTGGGGTGTGTTGGGGTTCCGGGTCGGGCCCGGAATGACGGATGGAGGTGCCGGAATGACGGGTGGTGTGGGATTCCGGCTCGGAGGCCGGGATGACGGGTGGGGTTGTGTTGGGATTCCGGGTCAGGCCCGGAATGACTGATGGAGGTGCCGGAATGACGGGCTGGGGTGTCGGGGTGACGGGTGGGGGGGTGACGGGTGGGGGGGTGACGGGGTGACGGGTGGGGGTGTGTTCGTGGGGCACCGTGAGTAGCGCCAGCGCGATGGGCCCGAGTTCGTGGTGCTGCGCGGACGAACCAAGTCGCCCCACCAAGACATCGGCGGCCAGTACCGGGGAGCCGACCGGCGGCAACCGCTCGGAGTCACCTTCTAGCAGCAGCACCGCTAATTGTCCCTCGGGCGGTGCCGCTTCCTCCGGCAGATCCAAGTCTGCGCGCGGCACCCCGGCGGCGATACGCAACGCCTCGTAGGCCCACAACCCCACCGGGGTGTTCAGGGCCACCAACTCCTCGGCGTCCTCCAACGGTAACAGCCATTCGGTGCCGCCCGCGATACCTGGTTCGGCGCGAAACCCGTTGTCATCCGGGGGTTGCTGACCGTATCTGCCTAACCACACCCAGGCCACCGGGCCGGGGTACGCCGCGTGCGGCACATATTCGATGCGGTCGATGATGACGGCTCCCCGCCCGGATTCCATCGTCCGCTGCTCGCCGAACGGCGAGCCGCAGTGCCACACCAGCCCGGCGTCGGGGCCAGAGGGAACCAAAACTGGTCGGTCCTCCGGCTCAGGCATCGGTGACCACCTTGGTGAGCCGTGCCCACAGGTACGGTTGCAGCGGCACGTCGGCGGTGGCGCGATCCCACGTCCACATCAGATCACCGGCGACGTTCCCGTACAACCGCTGTCCACCGCTGACCGTCAGCGGATTGCTGGGCACCCGGGCCACCAGGTCGGTGGTGAGATCAATACGGGCACCCTGCACCCGCCCGGCCCACAACTCCACCCAGCCTTCCGGGTGGGTGATGAGCACGTCCAGGGTGGCGTCATCGTGCGGCAGCCAGAAACCCGTCTCCATGGTGAGCGGCGCGGCGGGCTGGCCGTCGCCGTCCAGTGTCCAAAGTTGCGAAATGTAATGCAGGAATGGCCCACCATTGCTGGAAAACTCGATGCGTTGTCCGTACTCGAAGTCACCCTCGCCAGGCCAGGAGCCGTGTCCGTTGCCCTCCCAAATGCCCAGCAGCCAGTTCAGGCCCAGCAGTGCCGGGTTGATGTTTTCGGGGATGTCGAAATGCATACGGGCCTCACTTTACGTTTCGTCGCCGGTATCCGGTGTGGGTGCGGCTACCACATCGGCGGTGTCGGATACATCGGAGGCGTCAGTTACGTCGTCGGTTGGATCAGATACATCGGCGGCGGCGTCCAGCAACACCGCGTCGATACGCCGTCCCCGTCGTAACTGGGTGATGACGATCAACGACACCATGATGAGCGCCATCAACACGAACATCACACCCGCCGCGACCAGCGCCCAAAACGTCACCCCGCCCATGGGTAGGAGTCTACCGCCAGCCGTTCCTTCCCGTTTCGGTCTTCGTTCCGCCACAGCCCCCGTCATGCTTCTCTGCCTAAGTTTTGACCCTCAAACTCGCATTCAACTGCGGAAAAATACGGTTTGTTCCCCTCATAAGCGACTGCATTTTCCCCTCAGTTGGAGATATGTAAACAGGCGCAAACAACCCGGAGCCCGACGGTTACACTGATGCGGTGAGCACATTGAAGAGCAAGTTTGGTTTCGACCCTACCCCGGCGCGCACCGTCCCCGGCACCGAGTTCGTGTACGCCGATTATCCAAACATCAGCGATGACGACTATCACGCGGCGTTCGCGGAGGCGATGGGGGAACAGTTGGCGTCGATTGACGTCATCGTCGCCGACCCGGAACCGCCGAGCGCGCAACTGTTGGCAGACATCGAACTGGCCGGGTTGTATCTGACGCGGGTGGGTGAGACGTTCTTCACATTGAAGAGCGCCGACACCAACGCGGCCCGCGACGCCATCGATGAAGATATCTCCCCGGAGTTGGCCAAACACGGAGACGCCATTGCGCTCAACCGGGGCCTGTACGACAAGCTGGTGGCGTTGCAGGTGCGCGCCGCCGCAGGCGAGGTGGAGTTGGACGACCAGGACTCCTGGGTGCTCTCCGAGCAGCTACGGCACCACCGTCGTGCCGGTATTGAGTTGCCACCGGCCGAACAGGAACGTCTCAAGGCCATCAACGAGGAGTTGGCAACATTGGGGGCGAAGTTCGCGTCCACCACCGTGAAGGGGCGTGGCGCGGCTTGTGTTCGTATCGACGACGTGGCGGAGTTGGACGGCCTTTCCGATGAGCAACTTGCCGCCTGCAAGCGGGCTGCCGAGACTCGCGGCTGGCCGGGTTGGGGCCTGGAGTTGGTGAACACCACCCAGCAGCCGATGTTGGCCAGTCTGAACAACCGTGCCACCCGCGAGAAGTTGTTCAAGGCCAGCGTGGGCCGTGCCACCACCGGCGACACCGATGTGCGCCCACTGATTCTTACGACCGTCGCCCTGCGCGCTGAGAAGGCCAAACTGCTGGGCTTCCCGACGTACGCCGAGTACGTCGCCGACAACGGTTGCGCCAAGAACACCGCCACTTTCATGCCGTTGCTGACTAGGGTGGCCACCGCCGCCGTCGCCAACGCCAGGAAAGAGGCCGAGGTGCTACAGCAGGAATTGCGGCGCTACGAGCCCGGCGCGACGCTTGAGCCCTGGGATTGGCAGTGGCTGGCCGAGAAGCAGCGCGCCGAGCTGCTGAACTTAGACGATGCGCTGCTCCGTCCGTACTTCTCGTTTGAGCAGGTGTTGGAGCGGGGAGTGTTCGCCGCCGCCACGGCGCTCTATGGCATCACTTTTGAGCGCACCGACGTGCCCGGCTACACGGAAGACTGCCGGGGCTACATCGTGCGCGACCACGACGGCTCTGATCTGGCGCTGGCGCTGTTCGATCCGTACGCCCGTCCGTCCAAAGAGGGCGGTGCTTGGATGACCAGCATCGTCGATCAGGGCACCCTCACCGGCGCTCTCAGTGTGGTCACCAACAACTGCAACCAGCCGAAACCAGCCGCCGGACGTCCGTCTTTGATGACCTGGAGCGAGGTGAATACGCTGTTCCACGAGTTCGGTCACGATCTGCACGGCATCCTCACCCGGGTGAAGTATCCGAGCACCGCCGGTACCGCAACCCCCACTGATTTTGTGGAGTATCCCAGTCAGGTCAACGAGATCTGGGCCTGGTTGCCGGAGATGATAGAGCAGTATGCGCGCCACTACGAGACCGGCGAGGTGTTGCCGGAACATTACATCAAGGCGCTGGCCGCGTCGGAGCACTTCGGTGAGGGCTATGCCTCTGCCGAGATCTACCAGGCGACGTACCTCGACCAGATGTGGCATCAACTCCCTGCCGACAAGCTGCCTGAGACGCCAGACGAAATCGAAGCCTGGGAACGCAAGGCACTGGAGGACGCCGGATTGTATTTCCCGCTGGTGCCGCCGCGTTATAAGAGCACCTACTTCTCGCACATCTGGGGTTCCGGTTACGCCGCCAACTACTACGCCTACATGTGGAGCGAGATGATGGACGCCGACACCGCCAACTGGTTCATGGAGAACGGCGGGTTGAAGCGCGAACTGGGGCAGCGATTCCGCGATTGCATCCTGTCGCGGGGCGGTTCCGGCGACGTGATGGTGTTCTACCGGGAGTTGTTGGGTCACGATCCTGACCCGACCCATCTCATCCGTCGTCGTGGGTTGGGATAAGCGCCCTCACATGGGTATTTCCCGCGTCGCCGCTGGCCCGGCGGGTGAGTTTTGTGTGCGGTGATTACGGCCTGTTTTGCCCGCTACCGTCTGCCGTATTGTCAAATAGCTGGCGTGCCCCGGCGAAGTCTGAGAGACTGTACCGGTGGTATACCCGACTGAAACTGCCACCGCAGAGCCGGTAGATAGCGGTCTCTCGCTAAGGGGCATGACAACGCGCTTCGGCGCGCTCGTCGCAAATGACAGTATTAACCTCGACATTGTGCCCGGGCGCATCCACTGCCTGCTGGGCGAAAATGGTGCCGGCAAGTCAACGTTGATGAACGTGCTCTACGGTCTGCTGAAGGCGGACGAAGGTGCCGTCTACATTGACGGCGTGGAGCAGCATTTCCGCGACTCGCGCGACGCCATCGACGCCGGCATCGGCATGGTGCATCAGCACTTCATGTTGATCGACGTGTTCACCGTAGCCGAGAACATCGTGTTGGGCCGTGAGCCGGGCAAGTTTGGCCTGTTGAACACCGGCAGTGCCCGGCAACAGGTACGCGAACTCTCCGAGCGCTACCACCTGGATGTGAACCCCGACGCCGTGGTCGAGGATCTCCCAGTGGGGGTGCAGCAGCGGGTGGAGAGTCTTAAGGCGCTCTGCAACGATGCGAAGTACCTCATCTTCGACGAACCCACCGCCGTGCTCACGCCGCAGGAGACCGACGAATTGATGGGGATCATGCGGGCGCTGCGCGACGAGGGGCACGCCATCGTGTTCATCACCCACAAGTTGCACGAGGTACGCGCCGTAGCCGACGACATCACCGTCATTCGGCGTGGTCGAGTGGTGGGGCAGGCCACCCAGGACATGACCGAAGCCGAGTTGGCCGAGATGATGGTGGGGCGTTCCGTGAGCTTGCGCGTTGACAAAGACCCCGCCGTTCCTGGCGAGGTACGGCTGGAGGTCGAGGGGTTGCGTGTCTCTGATCCAACCGGCGCGGTGGTGGTGAACGGCGTCAGCTTCGAGGTATGTTCCGGCGAGATTCTGTGTGTCGCCGGGGTACAGGGCAACGGCCAGACCGAACTGGCGTCCGCGCTGCTGGGGCTCATCCCGATTCTGGGCGGCACCGTCAAGTTGGGCGGCAAAGACACCACCAAGGCCAATACCCGTACCACATTGCAGTCCGGCATGGGCTACGTGCCCGAGGATCGTCAGAAAGACGGCATGATCTCGGAGTTGACCATCGCCGAGAACCTGGTGCTCGACCAGATCGACGAATACGCCAGTTTCGGCAGGCTTGATCTCGGTGGTCTGGGTCGTAACGCCGAGGCGCTGGTGAGCGAGTTCGATGTGCGCACCCCTTCCGTCGATCTTCCGGCGTCCAGCCTCTCCGGCGGCAACCAACAGAAACTGGTGCTGGCGCGCGAACTTAGCCGTCCGCTGCAGGTGCTGGTGGCCAGCCAGCCCACCCGTGGTGTGGATGTGGGTGCCATTGAGTTCCTGCACAAGCGCATCGTCGCTGAGCGTGACAAGGGCACCGCGGTGTTGATTGTCTCCACCGAGTTGGACGAGGTGGAGAATCTAGCTGATCGCATCGCCGTGATGTATCGCGGCAAGGTGGTGGGTATTGTGCCACCCAGCACCCCACGCGATGTCATCGGATTGATGATGGCTGGTACGCCGTATCCGGAAGCGTGCGCGAGTTGCGGTGTCGCAGTTGACGAGGAGGTCACGGTATGAGCGAGCAACCTAAAGAAACCTTTGTCCAGACCTTCAAGCGCAACTATCTTGGCGGCTCGTTCCTCTCTGACGTGGTCACCATGCTGCTGGCGTTCGTATGGGCGTTTATTCTGGGAGCCATCCTGATGGTGGTGGCAAGCCCGGACATCATGGCGAAAGCCAAGTATCTCTTTGCCAACCCGGGTGATTTCTTCGGTGCCGCCTGGGACAAGATCACCACCGCGTACGAAGCGTTGGCCACCGGCGCGTTTGGTTCGATGAGTGCTCTCGGCGTCACTACCGCGCAGGCCGCCCCGCTGATCGCCGCCGGTCTCGGTGTGGCGCTCTGCTTCCGGGTGGGGCTGTTCAACATCGGCGGTCAAGGGCAGGCCATCTGGGGTTGTACCTTTGCCGCCTGGGTGGGTTTCGGGCTGCATCTGAACGCCGTCATCCATGTACCGCTGGCGCTGTTGGCCGGTGTGGCCGGCGGCGCGGCTTGGGGTGGTATCGCTGGTTTCCTTAGGGCCAAGTTTGGGGCCAACGAGGTGATCGTCACCATCATGTTGAACTATGTGGCATCCAGCCTGTTGGCGTACCTGCTGTTGCATCAGTTGGGGCGACCGGATCGTACTGACCCCATCGCGCCGTTGGTGGATCGGAGCGCCATGTTGCCCTCCATCCCCGGCACCCGCTTCCATCTGGGCTTCCTGATCGTTCTGGCGGCCGGTGTGCTGGTGTGGTGGTTGTTGGATCACACCAAACTGGGCTTCCAGGTTCGAGCGGTAGGGGGCAACTCCAACGCCGCGGCTACGGCGGGTATGAGCGTGCCGTTCACGCTCACCATGACCATGGTCATCGGTGGCGCGCTCTGTGGCCTGGCTGGGTCGCTGCTGGTCATTACTCCGAACGCGTTGGGCGAGCCCGACGCGCTGACGCCGCTGCTGGTGGGATCCATCGGCTTCGACGCCATCACGGTGGCGCTGCTGGGGCGCTCTAAGCCGCTGGGTACGGTGTTGGCTGGGCTGCTGTTCGGGGCTATGAAGGCCGGGGCGTTGCGGATGCAGGGTGCCGCCCAGACCCCGGGCGAACTGGCAAGCGTGATCCAGGCGTTTATCGTGATGTTCGTGGCCGCGCCTGCGTTGGTGCGTACCATCACCCCATTCCTTGCCACGAGACGGAAGGCTAAAGCCGCTAAGCCGGTCGCCTCCGTAGCTGACAGTACCGATGTCCCGGCTATTGCGGAGGTGAGCGCAGCATGAGCCCGCGTATCGACGGCAAATTGCCTCAAAACAAAGATGTGGCGGATGTGGTCATGCCTGCGCCGGATGAGTCGCCAGTTACGGTCATCGTTGAAGGGCCAGCCGAGCCGGAATCGCACCGAGATGAGAGTTCGGTGAGCATGACCCTGGAACACACCGAGTCTGCGGAAGACAAGGGGCACCGTATCTCGGTGGCGGTGTTGCTTACCGCGGTGGGAGCGCTGCTGCTGTTCATGTCCACCAAGACCAGCGGTACCGCGGTGTTCGCGTTGTCGAACGCGCTGGATAGTGTGCAGCTTCCCAAGATCGAGATTCCCGCCGTGCCGACCGTAATTATCGGCGCGTTGTTGTGCTTCGGCGGTGCCGCCGGATTGTTCCTGAAGGTTCCGCCGAAGGTGCGCACTGCGTTGAACATCGTGGCCGGGCTGGGCTTCATAGCCGGGTTCCTGGCCTGGGCGGCAGGGGGACGTACCTTTGATTTCTTGGTCTCCAATCAGTTCAACGGCACCTTGGCGTACGCCACTCCGCTCATTTTCGGCGCGATGGCCGGTCTGCTCGGCGAGCGTTCCGGCGTGGTGAATGTTGCCATCGAAGGACAGTTCCTTTCCGGGGCGTTTGCCGCCGCATTGGTGGGCACCATGACGAAATCA
Source organism: Propionibacteriaceae bacterium (assembly GCA_031255975.1). GTDB lineage: Bacteria > Actinomycetota > Actinomycetes > Propionibacteriales > Propionibacteriaceae > WRGV01. The sequence continues at coordinate 10,906 of JAIRRM010000113.1, forward strand.
CTGCTGTGGGGCATGGTCGCTGGGGCCGCTGTCGGCATGGCGATGGCGGCGTTGCTGGCGTTGTTCTCGGTGAAGTATCTGGTGGATCAGGTGGTCATGGGCGTGGTGTTGAACCTATTCGCCACTGGGCTCACCGGCTACCTGTATTCGCAGTTCGTCACCGCAGCGCGGGATCAGTACAACGACACCCCGTTGTTCCAGGCGGTCAATGTACCGGGTCTGGCTGATATTCCGTTCATCGGGCCGATCCTGTTCCAACAGAAGCCGATGACATACATGGCGTTCGCCGTCGTGGCGTTGGTGTGGTTCCTGCTGTTCCACACCAAGTGGGGCCTCAGGGTACGCGCCGTGGGCGAACATCCCGAGGCGGCCGAGACGGTGGGCATCAATGTACGCGCGGTGCGCTGGCAGGCGGTGCTGGTGGGTGGTATCTTCGCCGGCATCGGCGGCACCTACTTTGTGCTGAGCGTCTCCGGGCAGTTCGTGAAATCGATT
>JAIRRM010000208.1 GCA_031255975.1 Propionibacteriaceae bacterium
CGCGGGGGCCGTAATGACAGAGGCCGGGGCCGGAATGACAGAGGACGGGGCCGGAATGACAGAGGACGGGGCCGGAATGACAGAGGACGGGGCCGGAATGACGGGGAGAGTGGTGGGGAGGTGTGTCCAGGTTAGCCGGAGTCTCTTTGTTGTTCGTCATTCCGGCCCCCGAGCCGGAATCTTCGTCCTTCGTCATTTCGGCCTGCCATTGGTGGGTGTTGGTTCGACGCGCGGGTGCCCGCGTAGTGGGCTGCGTGGCGGGTCATGGGCAAGGCGCTCCTTTTCACCACCTCTCCCCGAGAGAACACCCCACCCAATATAGAACCCCTACTTTTGCGGTCGGCGGCGAGGTTGTCGCCCGAGAAAACACACTCATTCCGATAGTTCCCCATCGCACAACCTCATCGACCCATCGGTACACCCCCCAGCGGGAGACACGTGACTACGTCTACAACACTCGCTTCGAGTACGTATCGCGTTCGCCGCCTGGGGTCGCCGAGGAGGGCCTTTCCGACGCTGAACCGGCCTTTATAGCTAGCAGGGTGTCGTTGTCGCGGAAAAGCACCTAGGTGCGGGCGTTTGGAGTTCCGTGTGACGCGCCCGGCGTTGCGCGCTCAAAATGCGTAGGGCACGTCGGTTTGACTACCGGTTACGATTAGACGAAAATGGGTTGGTCTGGGTGTTTTTGCGCCCAACCGCAAGCCCGCTGCGTACGGCACCCGTCGTAACGCCAGCAAAACGTTGTGGGAGCAACCCGCAGCGGTTGATAACCACAGATACGCCACACAACCAGTGTGGCGCGATAACCAGGAGGAGCCCAAGTGGCAAAGGCCAAGTTCGAGCGGACTAAGCCGCACTGCAACATCGGCACCATCGGTCACATCGACCACGGCAAGACGACCCTGACCGCGGCGATCACGAAGGTGCTCCACGATACCTACCCGGAGCTGAAGGCCAACACCTTCACCGCGTTCGATCAGATCGACAAGGCTCCCGAAGAGCGTCAGCGCGGTATCACGATCTCGATCGCTCACGTCGAGTACGAGACCCCGAATCGTCACTATGCCCACGTTGACTGCCCCGGTCACGCCGACTATGTGAAGAACATGATTACCGGTGCCGCGCAGATGGACGGCGCGATTCTCGTCGTGGCCGCCACCGATGGCCCGATGCCGCAGACCCACGAGCATGTGCTGTTGGCCCGTCAGGTCGGTGTGCCGGCCATCGTCGTGGCCTTGAACAAGTGCGACATGATCGCCGAGGCCGACGCCGATCTCATCGACCTGGTCGAGATGGAGATCCGCGAGTTGCTGAGCGCTCAGGAGTTCGACGGCGACGACTGCCCGGTGGTCCGCATCTCCGCCTTCAAGGCGCTGGAGGGCGACGCCGAGTGGACGCCGAGCATCCTTGAGTTGATGCAGTCCGTCGACGACTACATCCCGCAGCCGGCCCGCGAGACCGACAAGCCGTTCCTGATGCCGGTTGAGGATGTCTTCACCATCACCGGTCGCGGCACGGTTGTTACCGGTCGTATCGAGCGTGGCATGGTCAAGACGGGCGAGCAGGTCGAGATTCTCGGCCTCGCCAAGACCCAGACCACCACGGTCACCGGCGTCGAGATGTTCCGCAAGATCCTCGACGAGGGCCAGGCGGGCGACAACGTCGGCCTGTTGCTCCGTGGCACCAAGAAGGAGGACGTGGAGCGTGGCATGGTTGTCGCCAAGCCGGGTTCCACCAAGCCCCACACCCAGTTCGAGGCGAACGTCTACGTGCTGACGAAGGAAGAGGGTGGCCGCCACAAGCCGTTCTTCACCAACTACAGCCCGCAGTTCTACTTCCGTACCACCGACGTCACCGGCATGGTCAAGCTGCCCGATGGCAAGGAGATGGTGATGCCCGGCGACAACACCGACATGAACGTCGAGTTGCAGAAGCCGATCGCCATGGAAGAAGGCCTGAAGTTCGCTATCCGCGAGGGTGGCCACACCGTCGGTGCCGGTCGCGTGACCAAGATCATCGCGTGAGCATAGCTCGCTGATTCGATCCTCAGCGGGGGTTCGTACTCTTGTGGTACGGGCCCCCGCTGCTTTTATTCTCAGTCCTCGCCTCCTGGCTGAGGTACGTGCGTTCAACCGCAAGAAAATGCAAGCTGTTAACAGAAGCATCGCAATTTGCCGCAGTCGGACTGGGTCACAGCCGGGGTGCGGCCGCAGACCGAAAAACGACGCTTCGACTAGACTGGGCGGGTTATGACTGATGCAGTGAAACCGCAACGCACCCGCGTCGCCCCATCGCCCACCGGAGACCCCCACGTTGGCACCGCGTACCAGGCGCTTTTTGACGTGGCGTGGGCACGGCAGAGTGAGGGCCGGTTCATACTGCGTATCGAGGACACCGACCAGAACCGTCTCGTACCGGGCTCTGAGCAACAGATCTACGACTCGCTGGCCTGGCTGGGGCTGAGCCCAGACGAGAGCCCAAAGGTTGGTGGGGCGTATGGGCCGTACCGGCAGTCCGAACGATTGGACACGTATCGACCGTACGTGGAACAGCTCCTCGCCGCTGGACATGCGTACTACTGCTGGTGCTCCGCCGAGCGATTGAAGGAGTTACGCGCCGCGCAAGAGGCGGCTAAGACGCCCGACACGGGTTACGACCGGCTCTGCTATCGGCTGCTACAGGAGCACGGCCCGGAGCAGGCGCGCGGTGAGCGTGCCAAGCTGCCGGGTTTCTCAGAAACCCCAGTGGTGCGGATGCTGGTGCCAGCCGACGCCCCGCTCACATTCTCCGATCTGATCCGTGGCGAGGTCAACGCGCCGTTCCCCGACGACCAGGTTATCCTGAAGGCCGACGGCTTCCCCACGTATCATCTAGCCGTAGTGGTGGACGATCACCTGATGGGCATTACCACTGTGGTGCGCGGCGAAGAGTGGATCAGCTCAACCCCGAAACATCTACTGCTCTACAGATGGTTGGGCTGGGAGCCGCCCGCTTTCGCGCACATGCCGTTGCTGCGCAACGCCGACCACTCCAAGATCAGTAAACGCAAAAACCCCGCCGCGCGGCTGATGTGGTTCCGCGAGCGGGGCTACCTGCCCGAGGCACTGGTTAATTTCCTGCAACTGCTGGGCTATCCACCGGTACGTGACGATTCCGAGATCGCCACTTTCGCCGAGTTCACCGCCAGCTTTGATTGGGCAAAGATCTCTACCGTCGGGCCGGTCTTCGATACCGGAAAGCTGGATTGGCTGAACGGTGCCTACATCAGGGCAATGGACGACGCCGAACTGGCGCGCCGTATCGGCGAGTACGAGGCGGAGCAGGGTCGCGCGTTGGATGGGCGCGTCGCTGCCATGCTCGGTGCCGCCGTGCCCATCATCAAGGAGCGCATCACGTTGTTGG
>JAIRRM010000035.1 GCA_031255975.1 Propionibacteriaceae bacterium
TCCGTGCGTGACGGGGGGCGCGCCCGGGGGGGACGGGGGCGCGCACGCGGTGACAAAAGTACCCTCGTCATTCCGGCCCCCGAGCCGGAATCCCCGGGCAGAAACATGGCCACCACCACGCCACACATCACCATCGCAGACCCCGGGTCAAGCCCGGGGTGACGGGGAGCGCACCCGGAGGGACGGGAGCGCACCCGCGGTGACAAAAGTACCCCCGTCATTCCGGCCCCCGAGCCGGAATCCCCGGGCAGAAACATGGCCGCCACCACGCCACACATCACCATCGCAGACCCCGGGTCAAGCCCGGGGTGACGGGGGGCCGCACCCCGGGGGGACGGAAGCGTCCGTTGTCGAGCGGGGCTCAGTAGGCCCCGGAGAGCAGCGCACCGCCGCCGGGGATGTACGTGGCGAGTCCCAACTCCTTCAGCATCGCGTAGGTGGTGGCGATCGATGACGTAATCACCGGCTTGCCGGTCATGGCTTCCACCTGGGCGACGGCGGGTAGGCTCGGCATTTGCACGCAAGCCGAGAGGATGATGGCGTCAACATCCTGGTACGGCATCCCGGCGACGATGCCCGGCAGTTTGGCCGGATCGTGCAGGCCAACCTCAAGGTTGTCGGCGATGTGCAGCGCGCAGTGCGAGGTCACGTCGTAACCCTCGGCTTCAATGTATTCGATGACCGTCTCGGCCAGCGGCTCCATGTACGGGCAGACCATGATGACTTTCTTGGCCCCGATGACACCGAGCGCGTTGACGAGCGCCCCCGCCGAGGTGATGACCTTGGCGTTGGAGCCGTTGTCAGCGGCCACTTGGGTGAGGCGGCGCTGCGACTCCTTGTGGTAGCCCGGGCCCATCGCCATCACGGCGACCAGGCAGGCGTAGCCCATCACGTCCACGCGGGCGTCGGAGAGTTCCAGCGCGCAGCGGTCGGATTCGGCGTCCATCGCGGCCAGTTCTTCCTTGGTGACCTTCTTCATCCGCATCCGCGACGAGTGGAAAGTGAACGTATCTTCGGGACTGACCAGTTGCCGCATTCGCAGTAGCGCCGGAATCTCGGTCTCCATGGTGGTGTTAGAACTCGGGACGATCTGCCCGATGCGATAGTTTTTGGCCATTTGGGTTCACCTCTCTGTCAGCTACGTACCGCTTGGGCAGTTACGTACCACTTCGTGCGTCACTTGCCAGTCTATTGGACGATAAAGCACGCGACTGGTAACCCAAGGGCACCAGCTCTGAAGCACCAGGCTTGCGCCGCATTATTCTAGTTGTTATAGAATAACAGTGTGCTATTCCGGATTGACAGACGCAGCAGCGTACCGCTGTTCGAGCAGATCGTCTCGCAACTCCGGCTGGCGATTGCCGAAGGGGAACTGCGGCTGGGCGAGCGGTTGCCGTCCGCCGGTGAATTGGCGAACGCGCTGGGCATGAACGGCCACACCGTGTTGCACGCCTACCAGGTGTTACGAGACGAGGGAGTAATCGAACTCCGGCGGGGGCGCGGAGCCGTGGTCATTCGTGAGATACGAATGGACGAGCATGACGTACGCGCCGAGTTGGCGAACCTGGCCGCGGCAGCCAAACAGGCAGGGCTTTCGACAGAATCAGCCGTGGAACTACTGCGGGCAGCGATGGAAACAGAGGGGTAGACGAATGAATACGCACCGTTGGCGGAAACGCCGCTGGCTCGCTGGTGTCGTCGGCACCGTACTCGGGCTGTTGCCGCTGGGGGTCACGCTGTGGCTGGCGCTCTCCTGGCGCGACCGACTACCGGGGTTTATCGTCAGCCACTGGAACGCGCAGGGTGTGCCGGACGACATGACCACATTGGGGGTGTTCCTTGGCGTGTTGCTCGGTATCGGTGCCGGGTGCGTGCTGCTGTTCTCATTGCTTGCCGTGGCGCTCGGACAAGCGGCGATGACCCGCCGGGTTTGCGCCGCGTTCGCCGCCGGAATGGGCTTGTTCATGGGCGGCGTCGTTTTAACAGCGCTGGCACCGCAACTCGATTCCGCCGCAGACTCCAGCATGGTCTTGTCTACCGCCTGGATGATGCTGTCCCTGCTGACGGCGGTGGGATACGGCTTCGGTGCGGTTTGGTTGATTCCCGGTGACCCGAAACTGCCTGCCACCGAGCCGGTGCCGGAAACCGCTTCGCGCTTCGACCTAGCTGCCGACATGGACACCGTGTGGGTGAAAACCATCGAAGGTGGCGTGGGTATGACGTTGGGGCTAGTCGTGGGAGGCATCAGCGTGATGCTTGGGCTACTGCTCGGGGTGGTGCTGCGCTCGTGGCACCTCGCCGTAGTATTGAGTGGCACCGGTGTACTGGTGTTGCTGCTGGTGTACGGACTCACCCAGTTCACCGTCAGCGTGGACGACACCGGGCTACGCGCCCGTTCCAAACTGGGCTGGCCCAAACTGGCGGTTCCCGCCAATGAGGTGCTGGAGGCCGAAGCCATCGCCAGCACCAGCTTCCTCGACTTCGGTGGCTACGGCTACCGCACCAACCTCAAGGGCGAAGTGGGCATCATCACCCGCGACGGCGCGGCGTTAAAGGTACGTCAGACCGGCGACCGCACCGTCTACATCAGCGTAGACGATGCCGCGCGCGGTGCCGCGCTGCTCAATTCGTACGCATCGCGAGCCCGCAGCACCACCTGACCCCGGAACCCTTGACTACAGGCGAGGTATCGCCACGCCAACCTGGCGGGATCTCACCGCTGGCGAAGCAGCGGGAGAAACTGGCCGCGCCGAGCGATCATCCCTCTAGCCACCCGCGCTCGCCACAGTTTTTGCAAAGCCATTCCGTCTGACGCCCTCTGAAGGTGACCACGGTCTTATTCCATGGCCGCGCCGCTGGCACAATCAGCGACAAGAAACCGGTAGAGAGGGCGAGAAACCACAGCAGTACCTGGACAACGATGTCTTTCGATTGGGACTCTTGCCACGTCCGCGCCAGAGTCTTGAACGTGATATTGCTACTGCCACACCAAGGACATGTCTGTGCTGCCATGCCGAACTACTTTCCGGATCAGCCCAAATATCCGCATTTAATAGGGCGGGTTCAGGACATCGAAAGACCACTCAAAAGCGGGCCCACAACGAAAGTCAGGGTTTTCACCTGGTAGTGGTGAGTGTCTTTCCTCAGCCTCACCGAGGCAGTTTTCGCGGCTGAGGCGTGCCCGCGGCGCGTCTTGGGAGAAAGAAACGCTCACCGCTACGCGGTAGTGACGCGCAGCAGCCGACCATCTTTGAGGACGCCCACCCGATCAGCCAATGTGAATGCCTCGTCCTCGTCGTGGGTGACGTAGATGGACGCCGTGCCACTGCCCCGGATGATGGTGCCGAGTTCACCCACCAATCGTTCTCGAAGCCCCTTGTCAAGAGACGAAAGTGGTTCATCCAACAGCAGCATTCGTGGTTGCGGTGCCAAAGAGCGGGCCAACGCCACCCGCTGCGCCTGCCCGCCGGAAAGTTCGGTGATGCGACGCTTGCCGTAGCCTTCCAAACCGACTAGTACGAGCAGTTCTGCGGTGCGTGCCTCGCGTTCTCGCCGGGGCAACTGGCTGATGCCGTACGCGATGTTCCCCGCCACGTCGAGATGCGGGAAAAGCTGACCGTCCTGAAACATCAGCACGAAGCCGCGTAGATGGGTTGGTGTGTGGGTGAGGTCGGTGCCATTCCAACGAATACTGCCAGACGCCAACGGCTCCAACCCGGCGATACCTCGTAGCAGGCTTGATTTGCCCGACCCGGATTCTCCCTGCAGCGCCAAGATCTCGCCGGGCGCGACACTGAGGCTCACCTCGTCCACAGCGGTGAAGGTGCCATAACGGACGGTGGCGCGTTCAACTTCGAGACCGTACGTCATCACCAACCACGCTCCTCGCCGCGACCCAGCAGTTCGGCCAACGCCATCACGATGGCCGTCGCCAGTGCCAACACCACCGCAGCCGCCAATGCCATACCTAGATTGTCCACCCCCGGACGGCTTATCAACTTGTACACCACGACGGGCAGCGTGGGACGGTCGGGCCGCGCCAGGAACGACGTGGCTCCGAACTCCCCCAGGCTGGTGGCGAACGCGAACCCCACCGCCAACCCCAGGCCGCGCGACAACAGCGGTAGTTCGACGGTGGCCAGCACCCGTCCCGGTGACGCCCCGAGGGTGGCGGCGGCCTCGCGCAACCTCGGATCGATGGCGCGCCATGTCGGCAACAAGGTACGCACCACCAGCGGCAACGCCACGATGGCCTGCGCGATTGGAATCAGAATCCACGACGTACGCAGATCGAGCGGCGGACGGTTCAAAGTGATGAGAAACCCGAATCCCACCGTAACCGCCGACACTCCGAGTGGAAGCATGAAAACCGAATCCGTGAAACGCAGCAGCGTACGGCCCCAGCGCGATACCGGGGTGCGCGAGAGCACGAAACTTACACAGCCCCCCAGAACAACGGCGAGTAGCATCGCCACCACCCCAGTGACCAGGGAGTTTGCGGCGGCCCGCCACACACTCACGCTCAGATTGCCGTTCGCATTGGTGGCCAGCAGCGCGTAATTGCCGAACCCCAGCCCAGTTCTGGTCTGTAACGAACGCCATACCAGGGTGAGTAGCGGCGCCAGCAGTAACCCGGCGACGGTTAGGGCGGTGCAGCAGATGGCGGGTATGCCCGTTTTGGTGATCGGGAGTTGTTTCGGGCTTCCCGCCAACCTGAGCGCCCGTTCCTGTCGTGCCCTGGCGGTATTTGACAGCCATAGGCTCGCCACCACGATCACCAGTTGCACGATGGAGAGCGCCGCCGCGGCCGGAAGATTGAGCAACGCGGTGGTCTGATACCAGATCTCGGTCTCGACGGTGCCGGTACGTGAGCCGCCCAAAATGAGCACCACCCCGAACGCTGACGCGCAGAACAGAAACACCAACGCCGCCGCCGAGGCGATGGCCGGGGCAAGCGCCGGGAGGGTGACGGTGAGGAAGGCGCGCGGCGGCGGCGCACCCAACGTGGCCGCGGCCTCGACCTGACGCGGATCGAGCCCCGCCCACAACACGCCGACGCTACGTACCACCACCGAGTAGTTGAAGAACACCAACGCGGCCACCACCGCGACGAGGGTACCGTCCAACTTCAGAAAGCCCAGCGGGCCACTGTCGGCGAGTAGTGAGCGAAACGCCACCCCCACCACCACCGATGGCAGCACGAACGGCACCGTGGCGATAGCGCGGAGCAGTTTTTGGCCCCGAAAACTGAGGCGATAGAGGACGTACGCGCCGGGAACTCCCAACGCCAGCGAACCGAGTGTGCCCAACACCGCCAGCGTCAGAGTCTGTCGAATAATGCGCCAGGTGCGCGCTGATCCCAGTACCTCAGCGACGTTGGTTAACGTCCAGGATTCGCTGTCGTAAAACCCCCGAGTGACCAGCGCAAGCACCGGCCAAACGAAGAAGACGGCCAAAAAGGCCAAAGGGATCAGCGCGGCGATGGCCCAAACCGGCTTGAAACTGGCAGCAGCCCACAGCGATCCAGGACGGGTGGTTGTCGCACCCGCCCCAGACCGCTGATAGCGACTCATCCGAGCACGACTTCCGTCCATTCCCTTATCCAATTATCACGATTCGCGGCGATGACGGCGGCGGGCACGGTGATCGGATCGGTGACCACGGAAACGTATTTTTCCCACACCTGAGGTAGCGTCGCCTCCGGGTTCACCGGAGCCATGTACATCTCGTCGGGGATGGTTTCCTGCACTTCACGGGTAAGCAGGAAATCGATGAATAGCTTGGCACCTTCGGGGTTGCTCGCCCCGGCGATGATGCCGGCGTACTCCACCTGCCGAAAGCACATGCCCGGCAGCGCTACCGTGGCGGATTGCCCCGCCTCGTTTTCTTCGTACATCGGAGACGTGGCGTAGCTCAGCACCAGCGGATAGTTGCCGTGGCCGGACGAACCGCTGAACTCCACGGTGTACGCCTCGGTCCAACTGGACGCGACCTTGAGGTCGTTGGCGGCAAGCGCCTCCCAGTAGTTGAGGTAGTCCTGACCGAACGCGCCGTAGCTGGCGGCCAAGAACGCCAAACCCGGAGAGGAAGTGGCGGGGTTGGTGACCACGAGTTGCCCGGCGTACTCAGGTTTCAGCAGGTCAGGGAACGTTTGCGGAATAGCTTGGCCGCGCGCCGCGTACCAAGCGATATCGGCATTGAGGCAGACATCGCCGAAATCAATCGGGGTGAGCGATCCCTGATCGTCGGCAAGCAGGTCATCGATGCCGCTAGGGAGATTCGGCGAACGGTACGGCTGCAACACCGCCGCGGCGATGGCGCGTCCGGCGAAGGTGTTATCGATGCCAAACACCACGTCTCCGAGCGGGGCGTCTTTGGTGAGAATGAGTTCGCTCACCAGCGTGCCGCCGTCGGCGGGGCTGAGATACGTAACCTTGATGCCGGTTTCGGCCTCGAAAGCGGCCTTGGTTTCGTCCGAGAGACTGAACGAGCCATGTGTGACCACGGTGAGCGTGTCAGGCATGGTGGTCGGAGACGACGTGCCACCGGGGGTGTCGCCGGAGCAGCCGCTCAGAGTCAAAGTTGCGGCAAAAGCCATGGCGAGCGCCAATAGCTTCTTGTTCATGCTGTGCCTTTCAGTGGTGAAGGGCACGGGTTGCGGCTGACCGTCAGCCACCAGAGTGAACTCCCTGCGCTGGCATTACCCAGATCAGGTTCCTTCGGTCGAGAGCTGGTTGCTCTCCTCTCAGCCCATACCAGCAAACGCAATACGCCTACCCAACGGGCTCCCGTGTCGCCCCCGATTCTACTCCACTACGCCGCCACCCGAAGCCGCCGAAGGTCAAGGGACGCCAACGCCTCGGCAACGGACGCCACCTCCACCACCTTCAGGCCGCTGATTGATCCCGTCTTTTCGCGTGACCCGACGGGCACCAACGCCAACTCGAACCCGAGCCGGGCGGCCTCGGCCAACCTCCGCTCCACTCCGGGCACCCGGCGTAGTTCACCGGCCAAGCCCACCTCGCCTAACGCCACCACCCGCTGCGGATACGAACGATCCACCGCAGCCGATGCCACCGCTACCGCAACCCCCAAATCAGCGGCGGGATCTATCACTTTCGCCCCACCCACCGTAGCGACGTACACATCATGGTGATACAGCGGCACTTGCGCCCGACGTTGCAACACCGCGAGAATCATCGCCACCCGCCCGGAATCGACCCCGTGGCACACCCGACGTGGTGCCACCTCCGCCGCCACCGGGGCCACCAACGCCTGCACCTCGGCGACCAGCGGGCGACGCCCTTCAATGGTTACGGTGACCGCCGTACCCGGCACCGGTTCGTCATGCATTGCGGTGAACAATCCCGACGGATCAGGCACCTCGATCATGCCGTGCTCGCTCATCTCGAAACAGCCCACTTCGTCAGCGGCACCGTAACGATTCTTCACCCCGCGCACCATGCGAAACTGGGCGTGTCGGTCGCCCTCGAAGCTCAGCACCACGTCCACCAAGTGCTCCATGATACGCGGCCCGGCGATGGCACCATCTTTGGTGACATGCCCCACGATCACCACCGCCATACCGCTGCTTTTCGCCACCCGTACCAGTGCCGCCGTCACCTCGCGCACCTGGCTGACACCGCCCACCGCACCCTCCACGTCAGCGCAACCGATGGTTTGCACCGAATCGACCACTAGCAGCGTGGGCCGTATCTGCTCCACATGCCCCAGCACCGTGCCCAGGTCGGTTTCGGCGGCGAGATACAACGACTCCGCCAACCCGTCGGTGCGCTCCGCCCGCAGCCGAACCTGCGCCGCCGACTCCTCACCCGAGACGTACAACGCCACCCGGCCTTGCCCGGCCCACTGCGCGGCGACATCAAGCAGCAAAGTGGATTTGCCAACCCCCGGCTCACCCGCCAACAGCACCACCTCGCCCGGCACCAGGCCACCGCCCAGCACCCGGTCGAGTTCGCCAACGCCGGTGAGGGTGCGCGAATACGCCTCGGACGACACCTCACTGATCGGCACCGCCCGGCTCAGCGGCACGCTGGACGCCACGGTTTTCAGTTTCGCAGCGCCAACTTCAGCCACCGACCCCCACGCCTGGCATTCCCCGCAACGCCCCACCCAACGCACACTTGCCCACCCGCATTCGGAACAACGGTACGCAACATTCGTCTTCGCCATGGCAACGACGCTACCGGGCGGGTCTGACAGAAATGACGGTGCGGCGCTGGCGGCTTACCGAGGCGATCTCAGCGCAGGAACAGCTTCCGGAGCCGTAGCGTCATCAGCGTCAACCCCACCCCGGCCATCACCAGGAAATACGCCAGATGCCCGAGCGAACCCCAGGTCACGTAACCGATTGACAACCCACGCATCAACTCGACACCGTGCCACAACGGCATCACCTTCACAACCCACTGGATCCATTCGGGATACACCGTGATGGGATACAGCGTGGCGGAAAACAGGAACATCGGCAGCATTACGAAACCCACCACATCCATCTGCCGGAAGTTGGTGAGATAACTGGTGATCCCCATACCAAACCCGGCGAACCCGAGCGCCACCAGTAGTGCCACCGGCACCATCAGCAACGCCCATAGGCTCGTCACCAGGCCCATCACAAATGCCACCACCATGAACGCCACGCCGTACGCCAACCCGCGCAGCAGCGCCCACCCCACTTCGCCAAGTGCGATGTCCATCGGCCCCATCGGAGTTTGCAACATCACCTGGTAGATCTTCCCGAACCTGAGCTTGAAGAACACATTCCAGGTGGATTCGTACACCGCGCCGTTCATCGCGCTGGTGGTGAGCAATGCCGGAGCGATGTACGCGGCGTAACTCATCGGGTTGCCGTCCGGCCCCACCACGTCGCCAACCAGGGCACCCATACCCATACCCATTGCCAGCAGGTACAGCACCGGCTCCATGAACCCAGACGCCACCGTCGCCCAACTGGTCGACTTGAACGCCGTCCAGGCGCGCAGCAACACCCCGGTGGCGTTGCCACTGCGCAGCGACGGGAACAACAACGACCGCCCCATCTCAATCACGCAACCTACGCTCGAAGAAACGCATCGCCAGCACCCATCCCAGCAACGCCAGCGCCACCAGGTACGCCACATGTGTCACGATCAGCCACCCCGGCTCTACGAGACCAAAACACACCACGCGAGCCAGTTGCGTGGCGTGCCAGATCGGCGACACCCACCCGATCCACTGCAAATACCCCGGCATCGTCTCCAGCAGGAAATACGTACCGGAGAACAGCGACAGCGGCATCACGATGAAACGCTGCACCAGATTCAACTGCCCGTGTTCACGCTTCATCTGCGCCGTGTACGCCATCAGCGGCAGCCCGAACGCCAACGCGCACAACAAACTGATGGGCACCGACAGCAGCGACAGCGCCGAATCCACTGCCCCGAACGCCACCATCATCGCCCAGAAGATCAAGCACTGAATGGTGAACCGGAGGCAGCACGCCACAATCACCCCGCCGGCGATCTGCCTAGGTTGAATCGGCGTTTGGTTAGGGGCAAAAAACCCCTTGTTCCACAGAAAGCCACCGGTGATGTTGTAGCTGAACTCGCCCATCGCGGCAGCCGTCATCGTGCTCACCATGATGGCCGGGGCGACGAAGCGCAGGTATGACACCCCGGCGACATCCCCTCGCACCAACGCGCCCAGCCCGACACCCATCGCCACCAGGTACAGCAAGGGCTGGACTACCGCTACCAGGCCCAGGCTCAGCGCGTACACCCTGATGTAGCGTATCCAGGTTTCGGCGTAAAACAGCACCCCCCGCCGTATCGCGGCGGACGCCATGCTTTCGCGCGTCAGTGGACGGGTCAAGGGGAGGTCACTCAATGAGACTCCTACCCGTAAGCCGGAGGAAAACGTCCTCCAGCGAAGACCTTCTGACCAAAGAGGTGAGCGGGGTTATCCCGCGCCGTGCCACCTCGCTCAACGCGGCGTCGCCGTCGCGTACATACAGCAGCAGCCGGTCGGCCAGCAGTTCATGCCGTTCACCGATACCCTCCAATTGGGGCAGCAACTCCTCGTTACGCCCCACACCGAAGCGCAACTCCAGCACCTCTGGCGTGGAGTACTCGCGGATCAACGCCATCGGTCGCCCCTCGGCCTTGATCTGGCCGTTATCCATCACAATGAGACGCTCACAAAGCTGCTCGGCCTCGTCCATGAAGTGCGTGGTGACGATCAACGTGACGCCGCGTTCTTTCAGCCGGTAGAGCTGATCCCATACGATATGGCGCGCCTGCGGGTCAAGGCCGGTGGTCGGTTCGTCCAGCAGCAAAATACGTGGATCGTTGATGAGACCCCGCGCGATCACCAGTCGCCGTTTCATGCCGCCGGACAGTTCCTCGACGTTGGCCTTGGCGCGATCGGTGAGTTTGGCGAACTCCAGCAGTTCGGCCACCTTGGGGCGTAAGTAGGAGTACGGCAACCCGAAGTAGCGCCCGTACATCGTCAGGTTCTCGGCAACGCGCAACTCCTCGTCCAGGTAATCCTGCTGCGGCACTACGCCGAGGTTGGCGCGAATGAGTGGGCCGTCCTTATCTGGATCCAGCCCCAAGACTTCCAGTGTGCCGCCGTCGCGGATCAACGTGCCGCCGATCATACGCATGGTGGTTGATTTGCCCGCGCCGTTTGGCCCCAGCAGCCCAAACGATTCGCCCTCGCGCACCTCGAAGTTGATACCGTCAACGGCGCGCAGTTTGCCGTACACCTTCATCAGGTCGGCGGCGTGAATCACGGTCGGGGATGCAGTCACGACGGCTACTCTATCGGTCGCTACCGACAAACTTCGTGAAGCAACAGCACCACTGCCCAGCCTGCACCGGTGGTTGAGCTTTGGTAGGTCACGTATCCGGTTTGACTTGGCATGACGCGCATAATGGAGATTCCAAGGAGGTGCCAATGCTCTCGCTGCTACCTATTCTCGAAACGACCACAGAGATGCCTGAGATCATCAGGCAGTTGCAACCGATGTTCGGCGTGCTGTTGGCCGCCGCGCTGTCGCTTGCCATCGGGCTGGAGCGTGAGTACTACGCGAAGTCAGCCGGGATGCGCACCTACATGTTGGTGGGCATGGGCTCGGCGCTGTTCACCGTCATCTCGAAATACGGCTTTAGCGACATGTTTCTTACCGACGCCGCTCGCTACGACGGCGCGCGGGTCGCCGCGCAGGTGGTCTCCGGCATCGGCTTCCTGGGCGCGGGGCTCATCTTCGTACGTCGGGACGCGGTGCGCGGGCTCACCACGGCGGCTGGCATCTGGTTTGTGGCGGCTGTCGGCATGGCCGCCGGGGCGGGTATGTACTGGATCGCCGGGGCCTCGTCGCTGCTCTATCTGCTGGTGATGTTCGGTTTGCGCCCCCTGTCGGCGCGAATGCCCCACGCCAAGGCCACCACCCGCACCTACACCATCCGATACGAAGACGGTCGCGGCATCCTGCGGGAGATCATGGAGGCCGTCTCCAAACTCGGCGTCAAGGTGCTTGATCTGCGGGTGCTCGGCAAGGATCAGGTTGACGACATAACCGTGCAGGTCATCTCCATCACCGGCCAAGCCTCCGTCACCTCGCTGGACATCATGGACGACGACATCCGCGAACTGCCCGGTGTAGTCGAGGTGAAGTAGCACAGCCCCAATGAAGTGGCGCGTGCGGCGGCGCGGTGAAACGGAAGACCAACCCCTTTCGCTTTCCGCTTCCTCATGCTTGGCTCGCGCCTGTGTTTACACCCCGCCCATGCCTCGCGGTGACCGGGCTTTGTCGTGATGATTCCCCGCTGACACGCCAGCACGGCGAGCACAGTGAGCTTTTGCCGCTTGAGTTTGGGTTGGGTTGCCAGTCCCAGGTGATACCGCTTTACTCGCAGCCGTTCGCCCGCCGCAGCGCCGCCAGGTTGGCCCGCATCACGCTCTCGTAGTCACCTTCCTTCGGGTATGCCTCCACCGGGTCCAGTACGTCGACCGCAAGTTTCAGATCGGCGGCTAGTGCGCGGGCGACGGCGTCCGAAACCATCGCCTCGTAGAAGATCGTCGTGACACCGTGCTCTAAGGCGATCTCGTGTACCTGCGCGATGCGGGCGAGCGTCGGTTCGATGTTCGGATCAAGCCCGGCGATGGGCACCTGTACCAGCTCGTAACGCTTTGCCAAATACGCGAAAGCCGCGTGACTGGGCACGAAGGTGCGAATCCGGCAAGTGCGTAACCCACTCGCGTAATCGGCGTCCAGCCGCTCGAAGGCGGCGACCACC
Source organism: Propionibacteriaceae bacterium (assembly GCA_031255975.1). Classification (GTDB taxonomy): domain Bacteria; phylum Actinomycetota; class Actinomycetes; order Propionibacteriales; family Propionibacteriaceae; genus WRGV01. The sequence goes on from JAIRRM010000035.1 coordinate 12,300, forward strand.
TCAGCCACCGCGATGTCAGCCGAGGACGGCAACACCGTTTCGAGGCGGGCCGCGATGGCCTTGGCGATGTGCCCCATATTGACCGGGTCCAGCCAGATATGGGGATCGGCGCCCTCTTCGCTCGCGAGCAACTCCACGGCGCTCACAACATCAATCACCTTGTCAGGTGACGTTTGAGCGACTGCGAGGTCTACCGCCGCCTGGAACCCTGCCTGGTACACCACCAGGTCAGCCGTGGCGATCTGCTGCACCTGTGCGGAGGTCAGTTCGAGGTCATGGGGTTCGACACCCGGCGTGATGAGCGCCACCACATCCGCCTGCTCACCGACCAGTTGTGTCGTCACATACTCAAGCGCGTACGTGGACACAATGATGAGCGGACGAGCTTCGGCGTCCTTATTGGCAGCACATCCGGTTCCCACCAGCGATAACGCCAGTACACACCCGACAATGCCCTTGAGTTTCCACTTCATACGTTCTCTCCCTGTCTCGCCGCCGCAATGGACGGGCACCCCGCTGCCAGTGCCCGCAACCGGGTGCCCGTCCCCTTCCCAACTACCGAAGGAGGAGGTTAGCCTTCTTCGCCATGCTCGTGGTCATGGTCATGGTCGTGGTCATGATCGTCGCCTTCGTCGTGCCCGTGGTCATGCCCACCGCCGCCGTTCCCACTGACGCCGCTGATCTCGTTGGGGGTGATCGTCAGACTAATCGTCTTCCAGATCTGGCCAGTCGCCGGATAGACGACGTACAGCGTCTTGGTCGCCGGGTCGGTGATATACGCCATGCCGTCGAGCATAAAGATCGCCGGACGAGGTTGCTGCCACTGCTCGGGTGCCGTCCAGGCGGGCATGATTTCGTACGACGCGGTGACGCTGGCCGTGTTCACGTCGATGACGTGCAGTCGCCCGTCGGTGCCGAGCACAAGCGCGCCGCCGTCCTCGCCGCGGGCGAACGAACGGGACGAGTACTGTGCGCCGTCTGGCAGTTCCACCAGCGTCATGGTGCCAGTGGCGGTGTTGCTGAGCGAGACTCGCGTCGGTTCCGTCGCGCCGGCCTGCGGATCGTTATCGCTGTAGTTGCCGAGCACGACCGGAGACGCCTCGGTGCCTGATTGCGTGCTGACTTGGCCGTACGCGCTCGGGGACGCAATCTTGGTGAACTCGCCGTCATGCCAGACGAGCACGCCGTCCTGGCAACCGAACACCACGGCCTCCGCTGCGGCGATTGCCTCGCCGTGTACGCCTGGGCAGGCGTCGCTGCTGGCGATCACGGCACCGACTTGGTCGATGGCGGCGACGCCGGTACGGGATTCCGTCGTACCTTGCGTGATGAGAAGCGTGCCGTCCGGGAGGGCGACAGCAACGCCGTGATGCGGGGACGGCGCGGTATAAACGCGCTTGTCGGCATGGGGATCAGCAATCTCATCCGATTCGATCACTATCGCGGTGGCGGTCGCGTCGTCGAAAAGAACCGTTTGATCGTCATGGGCGACGACATGGCTGGGGGTGGTAGCGGCGTACTTAACGTCGCTGAGCGTTGGCGTCGTCACGTAATAGTGGAAGTGATCGCCGTGGGGGGTGCCGTACGCGCCCAGGTCGAGCACCTGAAAGCCGCCAGTCGTGGAGACGAGCAGGTGGCGTTCATCACCTGCGGGGTTGAGCCTGTTGAACCCCTCCAGCGCAATATCGGCTACCGTTTCGAGCGTAGCCGCGTCAAGAATCAAGATGCCGCCGTCGTAGCTCAACGCGATACGGCCCCGGGCCGCGGCTACCTCGGTGACATCGGTGGTCGTCGGTGCCGTCGTACCGCTTGTGTCTGGTGGCGTCGGGCTGTCACTGGAACACCCACCGAGAGCCAATGTGGCAAAGATCGTCAATGCCGCAGCCGCGCGGGTATATCGAGTACGTTTCATGAGAGTCCTTCCTGCGGCTCTCTAGAAGCCGCAGCAGCACCCTAGCAGAGAATGATAATCATTCTCAATGCAGTCTCATTCTTGAACTCTCCCGGCTATCCGGCGGCGCGGGGTGAACCATACGGTTTCACGCGGCCCGCAGCCGCCGGGTTTGCCGTGGAGTTCCGATAACTTCACGCAGGGCGGTCATCACCTGCTCGCGCGACGGCGGCACCAGCTTCAGTTTCGGCTTGGACATCCCACCCACGACCCCACGCCGCTCCATACGCAGATGGCGTTTGATGGTGGATACCGAGCAGTTCAGCCGCTCCGCGATGGTCTCTAGCGAATCGGTAGGGTTGGCGCGGCGCAGCCGTACCACCTCCTCATGTTCCACCTGACGGCCAGACGAGCAGCCGGTGAAAACATCCAGGCTCTCGGGAGCGACGCGCCACCCCAACTTGGAGCGCATCGTCAGCCGCTGCCGTTCGGTGGTGCCACCGGCGTATCCAGCCACGTCGTATCGCACCACGGCGGTGTACAGGCACTGTGCCATCATGGGGCAGTTGAGACAGATCTCCTCCGCCATACGAGTGAGATCGCCCTGAGTGCGGCGCTGTTCCGCGGTGAGCGCCAAACCGGAATCTTCCAGTAGCGGGTGCTGATAAAGCGCCGCGTGCGCCACACAGGCGACGGTTTCTTTGGAGGTACGGACGGTGGTGGTGTTCTCAATCGCGGTCAACATGATCTTCTCCTCTACCAGGCGGCTGGTACCGCGCCGGTAACAACTACGATTCCACCCAGCGCGAACACACGAATCCGTCACAAGACCCAGATTTAGCTGCTGTGATACCCATTTCCACTTAGGTATCAGTACTTAGAGATATATCTTTTACGTCGGCTAATTGACTTTAATGATGAGCGCGTCCGTCTCTGGGGTGTCTACCGGGATGGGTGGCACCGGCACCTTACAGTTGAATCGTCCCTGTTCCGCCGCTTCGATGGGGTGTCCGTGTGAAAGATATCGTCGTGTTCTCCGGAAGTGCGCATCACAAGCTTGCGCTCGACATCTGCGACGAGTTGGGCCTGAAGCTCTCGCCCGCCATCATCAGCCGTTTTAGCAACGACTGCCTTCAGGCACAACTACTGGTCAACGTACGGCAACGCGATGTGTACATCGTGCAGCCGTTGGTACCACCCACCCAGGATCATCTCATCGAACTATTGCTGATGATCGACGCCGCACGCGGGGCCTCGGCGGCGCAGATAACGGCGGTGATCCCGCATTACTCATACGCGCGTAGCGACAAGAAGGACGCCTCCCGCATCTCTTTGGGGGGACGTCTGGTGGCCGACCTGCTGGCAACCGCTGGGGTGGATCGGGTACTCACCATGACGTTGCACGCCCCGCAGGTGCAGGGGTTCTTCTCGGTACCGGTGGATCAGTTGACCGCGCTCGGCATCTTGGCGGAACACTTCCGTGGCCGTGACTTGCACAACTC
>JAIRRM010000058.1 GCA_031255975.1 Propionibacteriaceae bacterium
TAGTGATCGTGATTTCATAATTGTCGGCACACCGTACCGTGTCCGCCTGCGGTTTCTGGAGATTTTTAGCCCTCAGGTGGGGCGGGGGACAACCCGCGGATGCATATGCGAGCATAGAGACCAAATATGGATTTCACTCCTTTGATGATGAATACGACGAACATCCAATACGGATTTTGGTTGCTCTCTCGACATGCGGATTTTTGGTTTTGTAGCATGAAATTGCTGAATGGCAGCGAGGCCATTCGTTTTGAGCGCTCGGCAGGAAAGACAAATCAATATGTCCATTAAGAAGGGTGCTTGTGGTGGTGAGGTCTAAAGCGGCTCTCGCAGTTGTGTGCGCTGCGGTGTTAGTTGCGCTCGGTGCAGGTGTCGGGTTGTTGTTAGCTCCGGCACCAGACCCTTCTGGCCTTGAAGCCGGAAGTGCGGCTACCGTTGCGCCCGCCACGGTGCAGCAATTCCGGGACGAGCGTCCGGTGGTCGCCGAGTTCCGGGTATCCAACCAGATTCCGCTGCGGACGGCCCGGTACGGCGTGGTTACGGCGGCTGTGATAGAGAGCCCTGGGCCGTTGGCTTCAGGGCAAATGGCATTTTGGGTGGACGCCGCGCCCGTGGTTGCCATCCATACCGCATATCCGCTCTACCGCGACATTACGGTAGGGGCGTGCGGTGAAGATGCCCGTACGTTGAACGCAGAGTTAGCACGCTTGGGCACACTTGCTGGCGAGCCAGGGGGCTGCTTTACAGCTGCGTCGCGTGATGCCTGGCGGGCCATCCAGGCTGCAGCGGGAGTGCCGAAGCCCACAAACCAGGTGCTACTGGAGAACGTGCTCTGGCTCCCCGCCCATGAAACGGTCGCATCGTCATGGTTGATCGCTCCCGGCACCCCAGTGCCAGGAGACGGCGTGGTCGGGTGGGTTGCGGGGCGGCTGTCGCGTATCTCACTCACCCTGACAAACATCAGCAGCGGGGAACTGTTGCCGGGTGATCACGAGTTGAGTCTTTTTGGGCAGACCCTTGCTCCCGCTGAGTTAGGCGATGTCATCGACGCGGACTTCTTGGCCGCTGTTTCTCAAACCGCGAAATATGTGGAGATCATCGCGTCGGAATCCCGTGCCCAGGCCAATGCGACGCTACGGCTGACCACCCCGATCAATGCGCTACGGGTGCCCGCTGCTGCGGTGTTCGGGATCAGTGGCCGGGAGGGTTGTGTGCAGGTGATGGGTGTGGGTGTTCCAGTACGAATCGTGGGGTCAAGCCTTGGGGGCACGCTGGTGGTGGTGGACGGCACTGAAGCTTTCAACGAAGTGGCGATAGGCACCGGTATCACCTTGACCTCATGCAGGTGAGCCGTGGTAGCAGACGAAGTGAGCGAAACAGCCATTCAATCGGCATGCAGTGTGGTCGGCGCGGGGTTGTCGCATTCTTTTCCTGGTACGGCAACGCTGTTCTTGGATCTTGACTTCGTATTGCTCCCTAGTCAGATCACCGGGGTGTGTGGCCCTTCTGGTTGCGGCAAATCGACGTTGCTATCCATACTGGCCGGATGGGAGACCCCCAAAACAGGAACGGTGAAGCGCGACGGTGTACGTCACGTCGGCTGGGTCTTCCAGAATCCGCATGGGGTGGCGGCGCGTACCGCACTGGATCATGTGGTATTTCCACTGTTGGCTGCGGGACTGTTGCGTGCAGAGGCCGAACCGGAGGCGATGCGGATCATGTCTCTCTTCGCTCTTGGCGAGATTGCGCAGCGCCCCTTTTCCGCGTTATCGGGCGGAGAGGCGCAACGGCTGATGCTGGCACGGGCTGTGGCCGCGAAACCTGATCTGTTGCTGGTGGACGAACCCACGGCGCAACTGGACGTGACCACTGCCGCGACGGTAAACAGTGTGCTCGGTTCCATAGCCGCGTCCGGAGCCATTGTGGTGATCGCCACGCACGACCAAGGCACTAGGACGGTGTGTGACCAGGTGATTGACCTCGGACTGCCGCAGGCGAGAGTCAAAGGGGCAAGGTTGACGCGATGAGGGCACGAAGCGTTATTTCGGAGGCAGGGCGCAATCTGGCTTGTGGCACGTCGAAGCCGCTGCTGTTCGCGCTGCTGGTGGCGGTGTTGTCTGGGGTGTTGGCAGTGGCCGATGTGAGCGCCATCGCCCGGGTGGATGCTGCCGCAGTGCGGTTCCAAGCTGCCGCCGCGAGTATGCGAGGCATCGCCGCTGAACGCCGTATTGATGCCGCCTCTTGTGACGCTCTCGCTAGGTTATCGACCATTGCGGCCTCTGGCGCGTTGTCGACGGGTGAGGTGTTGCGGTTGGACGCGGCACCCATGACACAATTCCACACCTATCGGGTCAGCCCTGGTTTCGGCAGCCTCCTCGGCGTGGGTGGTGCTACCACGGACGGCGTATGGGTGGAGGCGGAATTGGCCGCGGCGCTGGGGCTTCAAGCCGGGATGACGGTGCCGACGGAGCGGGGCGACCTCACCGTGGCGGCGCTCTATCGGTGGCCGAATGATGGGCGTGACGCTCGTCTTGGCTTCTCAATCCTTATTCCCGAATCTGCGTCGGAACCCTTTGATGAGTGCTGGATGAGTTCTTGGCCGGTGTTGCCCAGCAATGATGACTTGCTGCTGAGCACGGCTTACGTCATTCCCGGCAGCAACGCTGCGCTACAAGTGGTGCCGTTGAACAAGAACTTGGGGCGAGACTACGACGCTAATGCAGAGTTCACTTCTCGGGTGACGAGTGAGGCCAGATGGTTCGCACTACTGGCCGGAGTCGCCTTGGCAGTGGTGGCCGTGTCGCGGCGTCGTATGGAATACGCGGCGGCGCTGCACGCAGGCCAGGACCGGACGAGCCAACTGCTTACCGTGCTGTTGGAAACCCTGGTATGGGCAGGGGCTGGCGCTCTGACGGGGACGGTGACCTGCCTGCTTGCCGCAAGGCTTTCCGGTGTGACCGACTGGTACACCACCTGGCTGGTGACGGTTCGCTGCCCCGTGCTGGCGTTCATAGGCGCGTTGCTCGGCTCCGCCGGGGCAATTCTCTGCATCAAAGAACGGCTCCTATTCCGCTACTTCCGTAACCGGTGATGTTTGTCTGAAAGAGGTGCGGACGGCACTATGCGACGCCACCGCGTAACATAGACCGGTGAGCGAATACGAGCATCTGGCGTCTGGCAATGAGACCCCGACGCAAGCCGACGAATCAGCGTCCACCATCCGCCGCCTCGGCCCTACCTTTCGGCCCACGCATCCGGTGGCACTCGCCCCGGTGACGGCTCCGGCGCACACACTGGACGGGTTCGTGCGTGAGTTTCTGCATGAGCTGAGCATGGGTGTGGGCGTGCCGCTGGCCCGTAGCTCTGTCAACGACCAATACATCGCGCTGGCGTCCACGGTGCGCAAATACCTGATGGCGCGCTGGCTGGAGACCACCCGCAGGGTACGCGAATCCAAAACAAAGACCGTCGCTTATCTCTCTGCCGAATACCTGCTGGGCCGCCAACTTGGCAACGCCCTGCTTGCCACCGACCTGGAGGGCATCGCCAAACAGGCCATGGAGGCTTGTGGCCTCGATTACGAGACGCTGCGGGCGCAAGAGGTGGAGCCGGGTCTTGGTAACGGTGGCCTGGGCCGTCTGGCGGCATGCTTCATCGATTCACTGGCAACCATCGGCATCCCCAGCATTGGCTACGGCATCCGCTACGAGTACGGCATCTTCCGGCAAACATTCGTGGATGGCCGCCAGGTGGAGCAGCCCGACAACTGGCTGGAGTTGGGTGCCCCTTGGGAGTTTCCGCACCCAGAGGCCGCCGTCGAGGTCGGATTCGCAGGCCACACCGAAGCGTATCGTGACGGAAATGGCCGCGAGCGTACCCGCTGGGTGCCCGGTTGGAGCGTGCTCGGGGAGCCCTGCAACTACATGGTGCCCGGCTATCAGAACGGTCGCGTCAACACGCTCCGGCTCTGGCGTGCCCGCGCCAAACGCGCTTTCGACTTGGAGCAGTTCAACGCCGGCGATTACGTGGAGGCGGTGCGCGCCCAGACGTTCGCCGAGAACATCACCAAGGTGCTCTACCCGGAGGATTCCACCCCGCAGGGTAAGGAGTTGAGGCTGCAGCAGCAGTACTTCTTCGTCGCCTGCTCTATTCGTGATTTCATCGTCAACATGTTGGAGGATGGGTGTGATCTGCACCACCTGCCGGAGCGTGTCGTCTTCCAGATGAACGACACACACCCGGTGGTCGCCATCCCGGAGTTGTTGCGCATTTTGGTGGACGAGCACGGCTGGGAGTGGGACGACGCCTGGGCAACCACCAGGCGGTGTTTCGCGTACACCTGCCACACGCTGTTGCCAGAGGCGCTGGAGGTGTGGCCAGCGGAACTGTTCGCCCGGTTATTGCCGCGCCATTACGAGATTATCGACCGTATCAACTCCGAGTTCCTGGACGGATTACGCGCTACCTACCCCGGCGACGAGGCCAAGGTGCGGGCCATGTCGATCATCACCGACGGCCCGATAAAAGCGATACGCATGGCGTATCTGGCCACCGTGGTTGGCACCAAAGTAAACGGCGTCGCCGAACTGCATTCACAACTGCTGCGTGACAAGGTATTCCATGATTTCGCGGCGCTGTGGCCCGACAAGTTCACCAACGTCACCAACGGCGTAACTCCGCGTCGCTTCGTCCAACTCGCCAACCCGCGTCTTGGTGATCTCATCACGGACGCGCTGGGAGTCGGATGGCTCACCGATCTGGGGCGGCTCACCGAGCTGGAACCGTACGCCGAAGACCCGGAGTTCCGTGAGCGCTTCGCCGTCATCAAGGCCCGCAACAAACGGCACCTTGCCGCCCGGCTCAAAGCCCGCGATGGCATCGAACTGCCGTTGGAGAACATGTTGGACGTGATGGTCAAGCGGCTGCACGAATACAAGCGGCAGAGTCTGAAGCTACTGCACATCGTGAGCCTGTACGAGCGGATCAAAACCGGCAAATTGGCGCTTACGGATGTCACGCCGCGTACCTTCATCTTCGGCGCAAAGGCGGCCCCCGGCTATCGCGTCGCGAAACAAACCATCCACCTGATGAACCAGGTTGCGGCCACCATCAACGCCGACGCTTCGCTGGAGGGGCGGCTGAAGGTGTTCTTCCCACCGAACTACAACGTGACCCTGGCTGAGCGGGTGATCCCCGCCGCCGACCTCTCAGAGCAGATCAGCCTGGCTGGCAAAGAGGCATCCGGTACCGGCAACATGAAATTTGCCCTTTCAGGCGCTTTGACGATCGGCACCCTGGACGGGGCCAACGTCGAGATTCGGGAACAGGTGGGCGCGGATAACTTCTTCCTTTTCGGTATGACCGAGCCGGAGGTGGAGGCGTTGGCCGCCAGCGGGTACCGTCCACGCGATTGCTACGAATCGGACGCCGATCTCAAAGCCGCCGTCGATCTCATCGCTTCCGGGGCCTTCTCCGGCGACGACCCGGAACCGGCGCGAGCAATCGTCGCCAATCTGTTAGACGATGATCGCTTCATGGCGTTGGCCGACTTCCGCGCGTATCTTGACGCTCAGGCCGAGGTGGACGCGGCGTACGCGGATCAAGACAATTGGGTGCGCAAAGCGGTGTTGAACGTGGCTCGGGCGGGATACTTCAGTTCCGACCGCTCCATCAGGGACTACCTCTCCCGAGTCTGGCACGCCACCCCGCTGGTGTGAGCGCTGCCAAATCTCAGCAGCGGCACATCCCGTCGAGCCGTAATTGAGGACATGACTCGACAGGCGTGGCCACGAACTTGGTTCCAAACCTTAAGCGTAAGAGGTACGGCTCAGGCGCGAAGCCAGGAGCCGGGTTGGGCTGGCGTCGCAGTTGGCCGCAACTTCGCACCCGGCGGGTCGAACTGTGCCAGACTTGGGGTGGCGGTGATTCTGCCGCTGAGGCAAGCAAAGGAGCCCTTAGATGGCACGGAAGATGTATTACGGCTCCGAGGTTGATGTGTCGTTCGATCTCGATGTCTGCGAACACGCCGCCGAGTGTGTGCGTGGTATGCCAGAGGTGTTCAACACCAAGGCCCGGCCCTGGATCAACCTGGAAGATGTCACCACGCCGACGCTAGCTGACAAGGTACGCGAGGTTATCGGGCGGTGCCCATCCGGGGCGCTACACGTCGAGGAGCACGTCAAGCCCGCTTCCGGTGAGGGCGCGGTGCGCGCCGTACACAACGCTGACGAGTCGCGCTACGAAGGTTGGATCGGCGATGAACTCGCCGGGTTCGCGCAGTATCAGCTCACCTCCGAACTGATCGTTTTCACCCACACCGAGACCGACCCCAAGTTTGAGGGTAAAGGTGTGGGTTCGGCCATCATCCGCTTTGCCCTAGATGACGTACGCGCCGCCGCAAACCGCAAGGTGATGCCGCTTTGCCCGTTTGTCAAAGGTTGGATGGATCGCCACCAAGACTATTACGACCTCATGATGGGCTGAGTTTCGCTTCGTCTCCCGTGACGGCGTTACGGCACGTGGGTGTTCCCCGCCCACTACACTCAGTTCCATGCTGAGAGTAGCGGTATTCGGTGCCCGAGGGCGCATGGGGTCACAGGTGGTAGCCGCCATCGAAGCGGCACCCGATCTGGAACTGCACGTGGCGATCGATGCCGCTGACCCCATCGAGGCGGCGTCGGGTGCCGACGTGGCGGTTGACTTCACGGTACCCACCGTCGTGATGGGGCACATCGAATGGTGCGTACGGCAGGGCATCGCCGTAGTCGTCGGCACCACCGGATTCGATGAGAAAAGGTACGAGCAGGTGCGCGGCTGGGTGGAGAGCGCCTCCGGCGCGCGGGTACTCATCGCATCCAACTTCTCGGTGGCCGCGGTGCTGATGATGCGGTTTGCCGCTCAAGCCGCGCCATATTTCGAGTCAGTGGAGGTGATCGAACTGCACCATCCCCGCAAATTGGATGCCCCATCCGGCACCGCCGTAACCACCGCCAAAGCGATCGCCGCCGCGCGTGCCGCCGCTGCCACCCCCGTGATGCCGGACGCCACCGCCACCCAGTTGGAGGGTGCTCGCGGCGCTACGGTGGACGGTGTGCGGGTACACTCAGTGCGGCTCCAAGGGCTGTTCGCCCACCAAGAGGTCGTCTTCGGCAACCCCGGCGAGATGCTCACCATCCGCGACGACGGCTTCGACCGGGCATCCTACCTGCCCGGTGTGCTGCTCGCCGTACGCCGGGTGCTGGAGTTACCGGGCTTCACACTCGGTATCGACACGTTGCTGTGACTAGTTAGTAAGCGTGCTCAGTTCAGCCGCCTCGGCTGCCGTCAACTCTACGTTCACCACTTGTAGCGACTCTCGCAACTGTGCCACCGCACTCACCCCGGAGAGCGGCACCACGATGGTGGGACGGGTTTTCAGCCAGGCCAGCCCAATGGCGGCCGGTGCCACGCCGTGCTTCGCGGCCAGGGCGTCAATCTTCGGCAACAAGGTGTCGCCGTATTTGTCCAAATGCCCGGAAGCGAGCTTGGAGTGCGCCGTCTCGGTTGATTGGGCACCCAGGCGATAGTGCCCGGAGAGGAACCCGCTGGCTAGCGAGCGGTACGGCAGATTGACAAGCTCAAACTCTTGAGCGACCGGCATGTTGCCCTGTTCGTAGTCTTGCCGCTGCACCAGGTTGTAGGCGTCTTGAATCACCTCGAACTCGGCCAGTCCGTTGGCACGCTGAAACTCCACCGCCGCCCGCAACCGCTCCGGGGTGAAGTTTGACGCCCCAAGATGCAACACCTTGCCCTCGCGCACCAACTCGTCGCAAGCGGCGAGCGACACCTCCCAGGGGGTGCTCTGGTCGTCTTGATGCAGGTAGTAGATGTCGATACGGTCGGTGCCGAGTCGGGTCAACGACGCCTCGCAGGCGGCGCGCAGATTTTCGCGGCTCAAGGTGGTATACGGCGGCAGTTTCCCCATCTTGGTGGCGATCAGTTGCGTGTCGCGGTTACGGCGGTTGGCGTACCAGCGACCGATGATGATCTCCGACTCGCCCCCGACGTTGCCCTCCTTCCACGACGAGTACATGTCGGCGGTATCGACGAAGTTGCCGCCTGCCGCCGCGTAAGCGTCCAGAATCGCGAACGAGGTGGTCTCGTCGGCCGTCCAACCGAAGGGATTGCCGCCAAGTTGCAGCCCGAAAACGTCGAGTCCGGTGCGTCCGAGAATGGGCATGTGATGATCCTTAAACTTCGGGGAAGGTGGAGGTGTCGATTACATAGCGGTAGCGCACCTTCGACGCCACCACGTTGTCGTACGCCTGGGTGATCTGGTCGCCGGAGATGACCTCGACCTGCGGCACGATGCCGTGTTCGCCACAGAAGTTCAGCATCTCCTGGGTTTCGGCGATTCCTCCGATCATGGACGCGGCCACCACAGCCCTGGTGCCACACAGCGCCCGTAGCGACAACTGCGATTTCCCGGCGGGCATACCGACATCGACAAACGCGCCACCCGGTTTGCAGGTGGCGACCAGTGAGGTGATGTCTTCTTCGGCGGCGACGGTGCTGAGCACCAGGTCAAACTTTCCGGCTACGCTCCGCAGCGCGCCTTTCTCCGACGTGGCCACGTAATCGATTGCGCCGAAGCGACGTCCGTCTGCTTCTTTACTCATGGTCTGCGAGATCACGCTCACCTCAGCGCCCATGGCGACGGCGATTTTGACGGCGACGTGACCCAACCCGCCCATGCCGACGATGGCCACCTGTTTACCCGGCCCGGCACCCCACTTTTTCAGCGGGGAGTACGTGGTGATTCCGGCGCACAGCAGCGGTGCGGCCTCTGCCAGTGGCAGCGACTCGGGAATATGCAGCAGGTATTTTTCATCCACGGTGATGGCGGTGGAGTAGCCGCCGTCGGTGTAGTTGCCGTAGTGGTCGAGGCAGTTGTACGTCCAGATGGTGCGCCCCGTCCCGGTGCAGAACTGTTCCAACCCGGCCTGGCAGTTATCGCACTCCCGGCAGGAATCCACAAAGCAGCCGACACCGACATGGTCGCCCACCTTGAACCCGGTGACATTTTCACCCACCTGGGTGACGATGCCCGCCAGTTCGTGTCCGGGCACCAGCGGGTAATGCGCCGGGCCCCATTCGCTGCGGGCGGTATGAATATCGGAGTGGCAGATGCCGGCGAACAGCACATCGAACAGCACCTCGGTGGGGCCGGGTTCACGGCGTTCGATACTGGTGGGGTGGAAAGCCCCGTCGGGGGAGTCGATGCAATACGCACGGGCAGTGGGCATGGGATCATCCTTTCGTCGCCCTCCCATTGTCTCATGGCGAGACGGCCCGGTTAGTCGAGATTGAGCGCTTTGAGCGCCTCCCAGCGGGCATCCGTCGGGGCGTCTTCATGGGAGTGGCGCGGGTCATCATTGCGGTTGCGGCCACAAATGGGGCAGAGGCCGAGACAGTCGGGGCGGCAGAGTGGGTTGATGGGCAGTTCCAGCACCACCGCCTCACGTAGCGCCGGGTCGAGGTCGATCTGTTCATCCACCACGTAAAGGTCGTCTTCCTCCGCCTCGCGGCCAGGGTAGAAGTACAACTCATCAATGGTGAAGCTGTCGTCGTACGCGACGCTCGCCAGACAGCGCACACAGGAGCCCAGCAGCCTGGCGGTGGCGGTGCCGGTGACCAAGATGCCCTCTCCAGCGGATTGCAGCACCAGGTCGAGCGCGATGGGCGAGCCTTCGGGCACCCCGATCATCTCCACACCGAGATCGGCTGGGGCGTCGATTTCGCGGCGCGTCTTTTTCATCTCACCGGCGCGACGGGGCAGTTCGTGGGTGCCAAGAACTAGGTCGTTAGCGCTCATGGTGAAAAGCCTACCAACCGGCACGCTAAGCTCACCTGTCGGCTGAGCGGCGACCGCTACGTCAACTGGTGGCGGTTTCGGCGACTTTGGCGAGTATCGCGGCGTTCACCGCCGGCGGCACAAACTCCGATACGTCCGCCCCATTCCAAGCGCATTCGCGCATCATGGTAGACGATACGGTGCCCCATTCCCGCCCGCCCGGCAGCAGCACCGTATCCACTTGTGACAAGGAGTTATTCATATGGTGCTGCTGTAGTTCGTAGTCGAAATCGGTGGAGAAACGTAACCCTTTGACGATCACCTCTGCCCCGAGCCGTTCGCAGAACCGCACCAGCAACCCGGTGAGCTGCACCACCCGCACATTCGGGAGATGGGCCAGCGCGTCGGCGGTGAGCCGTAGTCGTTCATCCATGCTGAACATGTAGTTCTTGGTGGTGTTGGTGCCGACCGCCACGATGACCTCACCGAACAGTCGGGCGGCACGCGAGATGATGTCGATGTGTCCGTAGGTGATGGGGTCGAACGAGCCGGGGCACACCGCCCGCACCACGTCAGTTTCCGACATCTGTCGCCTCCTTTTGATCGCGCCCATTGCGAGGTTGATCCTGGCCCGGTTCTTCCGGGGTCTCGCCGAGCATCGGGTCGGCACCGCGGTCGCCGTAATAGATGACGGTCTCACCGTAGCTTTTTTGCCATTGTCGCTCCACCTCGCTGGGCCATTCGAACGGCTCGCTTCGACTGGAGCGCTCCACCACGATGACGCCATCGTCGGCGAACCAACCGCAGCGGGTGATGGCGGCGAGGCAGCGCTCAATCTCGTCGTTGCCGGTGTCGTAGGGCGGGTCCAGGAAGATGATGTCAAAGGGGGCAGCCGGGCCGCCGAGGTACTGTGCCACCTGGTTGGCGACCACCCGCACCTCCAGCCGTAACGCGGCGACGTTGTCGCGGATCGACTTGGTGGCGTTGGCATCGCGCTCCACACAGGTCACGGGGGACGCGCCTCGACTGGCCGCCTCCAGCCCCATCGCGCCGGAGCCCGCGTACAGATCGAGGAAACTGATGCCCTCGAACTGCCGCGCCGAATCGACAGCCGCGGAACCGGCCCAGTCCACCAGCGTGTTGAATACGGCTTCGCGAACCCGGTCGGTGGTGGGACGGGTCGCCGAACCACGCGGCATACGGATGGCCGTCCCTTTGGCGGCACCCGCGATGATACGGCTCATCGTCGCTCCTGTCGTCGCGCAACAGCCTAGACGATGGCGCGGGAAGTGGGGTGAGACGGCCAGTCAGCGATGCGCCGTTTCGGGATATGGGCGCAAATGCCGCTCGCTGTTCGCCGGCTTACGTTTTCACGCTGAGGGGCGGAGGAGGCAGTATTCCTCGTCCCATCTCTCTTGCCAACCTGACCGCTGGCGGCTTACTTGGGGTGGCATCAGCTGGGTGGCGGCGAAGTAGTGACAAAATCACCGCGCGATTGCCCCGGCTCCAGCGTTCTCCTGGTTAACCGTCTCACTCTTGGTGGAACCTGGCGGTACGCTGGCTATGTGACACCTGTGCTACAGCCCCCGACCGCACTCGCCCCCGGTACCCTCCGTATCATCCCACTTGGCGGTCTGGGCGACGTGGGGCGCAACATGACGGCGTTTGAGCTGTCGGGCGAGATTCTGCTGGTCGATTGCGGTGTGCTTTTCCCGGATGATTCGCAGCCGGGCATCGATCTGATCCTGCCCGCTCTGGACTATCTGGATGCTCGCTTGGACGATGTGGTGGCTCTGGTGCTCACCCACGGTCATGAGGATCACATCGGCGCGGTGCCGTACCTATTGCGGCGGCGTAGCGACATCCCGGTGTACGGGTCGCGGCTCACGCTGGCGCTGCTGGAGGCGAAGGTGAAGGAGCACCGGCTACGCGATACCTCGTTCCACTCCGTCGCCGACGGCGACCGGGTGCGAGTGGGCGCGGGTTTCGACTGCGAGTTTTTGGCAGTCACCCACTCCATTCCGGATGCACTGGCCGTCGCTATTCGTACCGGAGCCGGCACCGTGTTGCACACCGGTGACTTCAAGATGGATCAACTGCCGTTGGATGGCCGGATCACCGATTTACGTGGCTTCGCCCGGTTGGGGGCCGAGGGCGTCGATCTGCTCATGGCCGATTCCACCAACGCCGAGGTGAGCGGCTTCACCCCATTGGAGCGGGACGTTCACCCGGCGCTGGAACGGGTATTCACCCAGGCCAAGCAGAAGCTGGTGGTGGCGTGCTTCGCCTCGCACGTACACCGGGTGCAGCAGCTTATGGATCTGGCGGTGGAGCACGGGCGCAAGGTGTGTTACGTGGGGCGTTCCATGCTGCGTAACATGGCCATCGCCCGTGAATTGGGCTATTTACGGGTGCCCGGCGACACCCTCATCGAATTGAACGACCTGGAGCGTTACCCAGACGACAAGGTGGTGATCGTCTCCACCGGCAGTCAGGGCGAACCGCTCTCTGCGCTGTCGCGGATGGCCAACCGGGAGCATCCGATCATCGGCATCAAGCCAGGCGACACGGTGCTGCTGGCGTCGTCGTTGATACCTGGCAACGAGAACTCGGTGTTTCGGGTGGTAAACGGGCTGGTGAAGCTCGGCGCGAATGTGGTGCACAAGGGTAAGGCGTTGGTGCATGTGTCGGGGCATGCCTCGGCGGGTGAACTGCTCTACCTCTACAACATCGTGCGACCGAAGAACGCCATGCCGATCCACGGTGAGCCCCGGCATCTGGTCGCCAACGCCGAGTTGGCCAAGGCCACCGGAGTGCCCGCCGACCGGGTGGTGGTGGCCGATGACGGCGATGTGATCGATCTGGTGAATGGCCATGCCAAACCGGTGGGCAAGGTGGACGCCTCCTACATTTTCGTGGATGGTTCGACGGTGGGCGACGTGTCGGAGACCGAACTCACCGACCGTCGGGTGCTGGGCGAGGAAGGTTTCATCTCGGTGGTGGCTGCCGTCAATCTGCGTGGTGCCACGCTGGTGGCTGGGCCGGATCTGCACGCGCGAGGCTTTTTGGAGGGCGACGAAGTGTTCTCCGAAGTCACCGAGCAGGTACGTCTGGCATTGCAGCAGGCGTTGGATGCCGGTGCCGATGACGCGCACCAGTTACGTCAGATCGCCAGACGCACCGTCGGTGCCTGGGTGGCGAAGACGTATCGGGCCCGTCCGATGATCGTCCCCGTCATCATCGCCGTGTAAGGCTAGCCCCCGTCATTCCGGCCTCTGAGCCGGAATCTCAGGATGATCGTCTCCATCATCATCGCTATGTGGGGCTGGTCCTCGTCATTCCGGCCTCTGAGCCGGAATCTCAGGATGATTGCCCTCGTCGTAGTCGCCGGTGGGGCTAGTCCCCGTCATTCCGGCCTCTGAGCCGGAATCTCATGGTGATCTTCCTCGTCGTCGTTGCTGTGTGGGGCTAGTCCTCGTCATTCCGGCCTCTGAGCCGGAATCTCAGGATGATTGCCCTCGTCGTAGTCGCCGGTGGGGCTGGTCCTCGTCATTCCGGCCTTTGAGCCGGAATCTCAGGATGATCGTCTCCATCATCATCGCCAGGTGGGGCCAAGCCTCCTGCCCACCAACTCACCTGAACAGCTGGTTTTGCGACATGATATTGCGACGGGTTCAACCAGCGCCAGCCGCCAAAGGCGGGATTACCCGAACCACCGGCTTTGCATCGGCCCGCTGGAAGCGATTACACTAGCCGGGTTGCTGTTCGCAACCCCCACGTAAGGAGTTTGTCATGGCTGCTGTGTGCGACATCTGCGGCAAGGCCCCGAGTTTCGGGCACAACAAGCCTTGGTCGAAAAAGAAGACGCTGCGCCGTTGGAGCCCGAACATCCAGCGGGTGCGCGCCATCGTCGAAGGCGCTCCGGTACGGTTGCATGTATGTACCGGGTGCATCAAGTCCGGCAAGGTGAGCCGCGTCTGAAGCGTCCGGCGACAACCAGCCGATAACGAGCCCGCTTCCCGCTACCTACGCGGGGGCGGGTTTTCGCTTTCCCCGCCATCTTTGGGAACACCTGCCACCAGGGGCGTCTTAAGAGAGCGAGATGAGCAACTAGGCTTGTCTCATGCCCGCCGTGTATCAGAGTGCGACGTATCAGGCGCTTGCCGCGCCGCTGGCAACCGTGCTGGGCGAGCCCACCGCGAAAGCGTTGCAGAAGTTGGGGCTGGTGAGCGTAGACGATCTGTTGCATCATCTGCCCCGGCGTTACTTATCCGGCACCGAGACCACCGATCTGGCGACCGTGCGGGTTGGCGCTAGCGTGGCGATGGTGGCCAGAGTACGGCGGGTGGATCGCCGCGAGGGCGGTCGGATGCCTCGGCTGGAGGTGTGGCTCACCGACGGTTCCGCCGAGCTACGCGCCACATTTTTTGGGCGTGACCACCTAATCGACTGGTGGCAGCGGCAGTTATCGCTCGGCGTTAAAGGCATCTTCGTCGGCAAGGTGGGGGAGTTCAACGGGGCGTTGCAACTGTCGCACCCCGATTTCGTGATGCTGGACGAGCAGGGGCAGATAGTCGGGCGCGCCACCCAGGAGCACGAGGCGATGGTACGGCAGGTGAGCCGCGGCTCACTGGTGGGCATTTATGGGGCCACCGCGAAGCTGCCGACGTGGCGTATCGCCGAATGTGTCGACATAGCGTTGGAAACCATCACCGGACTGCCGGACATACTGCCTGACGCGGTGGTGGCGCGCGAGGGGCTCCCCAGTCTTGTCGCGGCGTATCAAGGTGTACATCACCCGATGGATGAGGCGGAGCGCTTGCGCGGCACCGCGCGGCTCAAGTTCGACGAGGCGCTGGCGTTGCAACTCACCATGGCCTATCGACGGCAGGCCGCTGCGGCGAATGCCGCTCCGATCATCGCGCGTCGGGGAGACGGCCTACTGGCCAGATTTGACGCCGAACTGTCCTTCCAACTGACCGCCGGGCAGCGGGAGGTGGGGGAGACGATCTTCGCTGAACTGGCGCGTCCCGCTCCGATGCAACGGCTGTTGCAGGGCGAAGTGGGATCAGGCAAGACGGTGGTCGCGCTGCGTGCCATGCTGGCGGCGGTAGACGCCGGCTATCAGGCGGTGCTGCTGGCCCCCACCGAGGTGCTCGCGCAGCAACATGCCGCCAGCATCCAGGCACTGTTGGGCGCTGCCGCAAAAGGTGGCACTTTGGAGGCCGTGGGGCAGGGGCCGGCCACCGAAGTGGTGTTGCTCACCGGATCGCTCGGCGCCATCGCTCGCCGTAACGCCTTGAACGCTATCGCCGCTGGGGCGGGGCTGGTGGTGGGCACCCACGCGCTGCTGCAATCTCGTGTCGAGTTCGCTGAACTGGGGCTTATCGTCATCGACGAGCAGCACCGTTTTGGGGTGGAGCAACGCAGCGTGTTGTCGGCCAAGGCCAAGACCCACCCGCATGTACTGGTGATGACCGCCACCCCCATTCCGCGTTCCGTCGCCATGACTGTATTCGGCGATTTGGAGACCCTCACTCTCGCTGAGCTTCCGGCGGGCCGTCAGGAGGTACAGACCACCGTTGTCAATACCAGGGTTCATGCTGCCTGGTTGGATCGCGCCTGGGAGCGGGTGCGTGAGGAGGTCGGTAAGGGACGGCAGGTGTTCGTCGTCTGCCCACGCATCAGTGCCAAGGACGACGATGTGGCCGACGAATCCGATCCCGCCTGGCAACCTTCCGCGGCAGTAGAGCCGTTTGCCGCCGAACTCGCCACCACGCTCGCCGGACTCAGGATGGCGGTGCTGCATGGCCAAATGGGGGCCGATGCGAAAACCCAGGTGATGTCCGATTTCAGTGCCGGTCGCATCGATGTACTCGTCTCCACCACCGTCATCGAGGTGGGGATGGATCAGCCCAACGCCACCATGATGATAGTGATGGACGCCGACCGCTTCGGCGTCTCCCAGTTACATCAGCTACGTGGTCGTATCGGGCGCGGTGAGTACGCTGGAGTCTGTTTGCTGGTCACCCACACCGAGCCGGGTTCAGCTGCCGCCGAGCGACTGGCTGCTGTCGCCAGCATCCGGGATGGTTTTGCGCTGGCCGAGATCGACTTGGCACAGCGCCGCGAGGGGGACGTACTCGGTGCCAGTCAGTCCGGCAACCGCTCCACACTGCGACTGCTACGGGTCATTGATGACGCCGAACTGATTGCCCACGCTCGCGAGGTCGCTGAGCGGTTGGTCGCCGCCGACCCGGGGCGCGACGACCCTCGCTTGGCCGACATAGTGGCCGCCGTCGAAGCCCGCTCCGCGGACGAATGGCTGGAACGCACCTGAACCGTAGCGTCCATCAAAATTACCAGATGTGACGATCGTCTCAGGTGATGCTACCCTTTTAGGCATGATTTTCAAGCGCATCCGTGTTGCCGTGGTGGCTGCCGCGGCGATTGCTTTCACCATCACCACGTCCGCTTGCTCGCTGTTCGGCGCCTCACGCGATGACAACGGCACCCTTACCGATGCGGCGACCATTCACATCAACGACACCGAGGTGGGCGATTGTCTGGTCGATTTCCTGGAATCCGGTGACTCGATCGATAAGGTCAAGGCCGTTCCCTGCACCATGGCGCATGACTCCGAGGTGTTCGCCAAGACCGCGAACGCGCTTGCCAGCAGCGAGTCGTGGGCAGGAGACTACTGCCTCGGGAAGTTCGCCGAGTACATCGGTATCGAAATTGATGAGTCGATTCTTGATTTCTACTTCGTGTACCCGCAGGCAAACAGCACCGATAGGACGGTCGTCTGCATCGTCTTCGAACCGGGTGTCACCGACTCCACTGACAGTCTGAAGGGGGTCGCCAGGTAGGCGCTTTTCTCAAGAAGATTTTCGCGGTCGCCTCCGGTCTTCGGATCGGGGGCGACTGTGTCTCGTCTTTGAGTCGGGTGCGGCCAGGGTTTGCGAGTACACCTTGGGTCGGGCTAGAGTTACCCGCTGTGCCCAAGGGTTTAGTTCTTGGGTGCGGTGCGCACGTGGATCGGTGCCTCTTCCTAGTCGTTGCGAGGCCGGGGCAGAGCTGCGGGGGCACATGGGGGCTGATCGGTGCGGTTGCGCGGTCAGGCTTCGACAACTATCAGTGCGCGGAGCGCCCGGGTGCGGGCATCCGCCAGACAACGGACAGGAGCAGGCAAGCCAGTGCCTACAATCCAGCAGTTGGTTCGCAAGGGCCGCGCTGACAAAGTCAGCAAATCCAAGACCCCGGCGCTCAAGGGTTCCCCGCAGCGCCGCGGCGTGTGTACCCGCGTGTACACCACCACCCCGAAGAAGCCGAACTCCGCGCTGCGGAAGGTCGCCCGTGTGCGCCTGTCCAGCGGCGTCGAGGTCACCGCGTATATCCCCGGTGTCGGCCATAACTTGCAGGAGCACTCGATGGTGTTGGTGCGTGGTGGCCGGGTGAAGGATCTTCCCGGTGTGCGCTACAAGATCATCCGTGGCGCGCTCGATACCCAAGGCGTTAAGAACCGCAAACAGGCTCGTAGCCGTTACGGTGCCAAGAAGGAGAAGTGACATGCCACGCAAAGGCCCAGCGCAAAAGCGCCCGGTGATCGCTGATCCCGTTTACGGCTCCATCCAGGTGAGCCAGCTCGTCTCCAAGATTCTGCTCGATGGCAAGAAAACCATCGCACAGTCCATCGTTTACACCGCGCTGGAGGGCACCCGTGAGAAGACCGGCGTCGATCCGGTGCAGACTCTCAAGAAGGCTCTCGATAACATTCGTCCCCAGGTTGAGGTGCGTTCCCGCCGCGTCGGTGGTGCCACGTACCAGGTGCCGGTCGAGGTAAAGCCTGGCCGCGCCAACACGCTCAGCCTGCGTTGGCTGGTGGGTTACGCCCGGCAGCGTCGTGAGAAGACCATGGCCGACCGGCTGATGAACGAGATTCTCGACGCTTCCAATGGCCTCGGGGCATCGGTCAAGAAGCGTGAGGACACGCACAAAATGGCGGAGGCGAACCGCGCCTTCGCTCACTATCGTTGGTAGTCGCTCGGTCGTGTGGCCCGAATGGGGTGTTTGCACCCCTGTCGGGCCGCCGTCTGGGCCGCGTGTGTTTTTGTGTTCCGTTATGGGGCATAAACGCGCCCACAGATTTGTTACAGCACAGCAGTTCATACGAAGTACGCCCACGGCCCGCTCGGGTCGTCCCCCACTTACGTAGTGGGTAACACGGAGAGAGAATCAGATGGCACTCGACATGCAGACCGACCTCGCCAAGGTGCGCAACATCGGCATCATGGCGCATATCGACGCCGGCAAAACCACGACGACCGAGCGCATTCTGTACTACACCGGCATCAACCACAAGATCGGTGAGGTACATGACGGTGCCGCCACGATGGACTGGATGGAGCAGGAGCAGGAGCGCGGCATCACCATTACGTCTGCCGCCACCACCTGCTTTTGGCATGACAACCAGATCAATATCATCGACACCCCGGGCCACGTCGATTTCACCGTCGAAGTAGAACGTAGCCTGCGGGTGCTGGATGGCGCGGTTGCGGTGTTTGATGGCGTGGCTGGTGTGGAGCCGCAGTCGCAGACGGTGTGGCGTCAGGCTACCCGCTACGGCGTACCGCGTATCTGCTACATCAACAAGCTTGACCGTACCGGAGCATCCTTCGACCACTGCGTGAAGACCATCAAAGAGCGTCTGAACGCCACCACGGTGTTGTTGCAGTTGCCGATCGGTGCCGAGCAGCAGTTCATGGGGGTAGTCGATCTCATTGAGATGCGCGCCCTCACCTGGCGAGGTGAGACGGAGCTGGGTGAGAAGTACCAGGTGGAGGAGATCCCCGCCGACATGGTGGCTATCGCCGAAGCCGCGCACGCCGAACTGATTGAGACCGTCGCCGAGCATGACGACGAACTCATGGAGGTCTTCGTGGAGGGTGGCGAGATCACCCCGGCGGCGCTGAAGGCTGCGGTGCGCCGTGGTGTGCTGGCCAACGAGTTCACCGCCGTGGTGTGTGGCACATCCTTCAAGAACAAAGGGGTACAGCCGCTGCTGGACGCCGTGGTGGATTATCTGCCGAGCCCGCTAGATATTCCCGCCATTGAGGGGTTCAAGCCGGGCGACGAGAGTGTGAAGATCGAACGTCGTCCCCAAAACTCCGAGCCGTTGGCCGCGCTGGCGTTCAAGATCGCAGCCGATCCGCACCTGGGCAAGCTGACGTTCGTCCGCGTGTACTCCGGGGTGCTGAAGGCGGGTGGCCAGGTGCTTAACGCCACTACCGGCAGGAAAGAGCGCATCGGCAAGATCTATCAGATGCACGCCAACAAGCGGCAAGAGGTGGACGAAATGTCGGCTGGCATGATCTGTGCGGTCATGGGTCTCAAGGAGACCAGTACCGGCGACACCCTTGCCGATCCGGCCCACCCGGTGCAACTGGAGTCGATGGACTTCCCGGCTCCGGTGATTGAGCAGGCCATCGAGCCGAAGACCAAGAGCGACCAGGAGAAGCTTTCCATCGCCATCCAGCGGCTCGCCGAAGAAGACCCGACATTCCAGGTACACACCGACCAGGACACCGGCCAGACCATCATCGCCGGTATGGGCGAGTTGCATCTCGAAGTGCTCATCGACCGGATGAAGCGCGAGTTCCGCGTGGAGGCCAACATCGGCAAACCGCAGGTGGCCTATCGGGAGACGTTGCGCCGCAAGGTGGAGCACGTCGATTACACCCACAAGAAGCAATCCGGTGGCTCCGGCCAGTACGGCAAGGTCATCATCACCGTCGAACCTCAAGAGCCGGGTGCGGGCTATGCGTTCGTCAACGCCGTCACCGGCGGCCGTATCCCCAGGGAGTACATCCCTGCGGTGGACGCCGGCATCAAGGATGCGTTGCAGTTTGGTGTGCTCGCCGGTTACCCGGTGGAAGACGTGAAAGTCACCCTGGAAGACGGCCAGTCGCACGATGTCGACTCCAGCGAACTTGCGTTCAAGATAGCCGGTTCCATGGCGTTCAAGGAGGCGGCGCGTAAGGCCAACCCGGCGCTGTTGGAGCCGCTGATGCAGGTGGATGTCACCACCCCAGAGGACTACCTCGGTACGGTGATCGGTGACCTCAACGCCCGCCGGGGTCACATTCAGAGCATGGATGAGTTGCACGGTAACCGGGTGGTGCGCGCCCTCGTGCCGCTTTCCGAGATGTTCGGCTACGTTGGCGACCTACGTTCCAAGACCTCCGGCCAGGCGTCGTACACCATGGAGTTCCATTCGTACGGCGAGGTGCCGCAGTCGATCGCGGAGGAGATCGTCGCCAAGAGCCGGGGCACCAGCCGCGACTAGCAAACCGATTGCCGGTTGAGCTTGTCGCAACCGGCGCGTAGGGAATGGCCCGCGCTTCGATCAGTGATCGAGGTGCGGGCCTTTCAGCGCTGCCTGCTTCTGCTGCCGTACCCTGCTACCCGAACCCGGACATCTCGAAGTGTTACCCATGTCCTGATCGGGTTTGTTACCGGTGTCGTGATGCGTCACCCATCGCGCTGCTATTTGGCAGGGGGATTCCGGCTCGGGGGCCGGAATGACGGGGGACGGGTGGGCCGGAATGACGAAGGGGTGGTGGGGAGGTGTGTCCAGGTTAGGTGGAGTCTCTTTATCATCCGTCATTCCGGCCTCTGAGCCGGAATCTGTCTGTCGTCGGTCATTACGGCCTCTGAGCCGTAATCTGTCTGTCTTCGGTCATTACGGCCTCTGATGCGGACTCTGTCGGTAGTAGGTCTTTCC
>JAIRRM010000064.1 GCA_031255975.1 Propionibacteriaceae bacterium
CCAACAAACGCCCCAACGCGGCTGCGGCGAACCCCGACGCCACCAGCGAGAGCAGCACCCCGCCGTACTCCATCGGAATGCCGATGACGTTCAGCGCCCGTAGCAGCAGCGGCAGCCCAGGGAAGAACGCCATGTTGTTGAGGTTGTCGTAGCCGTGTTCGGCGATAGAGATGTAGTGCTGCACATCCCAGCGCCCCACGGCGTTGCGAAAAGTGAATCCCTCCACCGCCATCGCCGCGAACGCGCTTAACAGCATGGCGATACGGCTCAGTAGCCACACCCCGGCCACGGTGAGCACCGGATTAGCGGTGAGTCGCGCTACCACCCGCACGCTTACTCCTCGCCGTCGACCGCTTCGGATTCTTGTTGGAACTCGCCCGCGTCGGTGGCGCTATTCTCAAACAGCATGGCCGGGCGCGCCCGTTTGGCCTGCACCCAAGCGGCGTCCGGCTCATGGTCGAGCACACCGCCCAACGGGTCATCGACGTACGGCATCCGCACCGGATCGTCCCAAGGGTTGCGAATGTCGTGGACAACCCGCCCAAAAACCCAGAATTGCACCGCTACGCGCAGCACCACCACCAACCAGTAGAGTCGATCCGCGCCGGTACCAGGGCCCAACACCCCGCCCAAGAACCCCCAGATGGCGAGAAAATACAGCAGTTCCGCCCCCGACCAGATGGCTATATCGAGCGCTTTCGGGCGCGCCAGCACCACGAACGGCAACAGCCACAACACGTACTGCGGCGAATACACCTTGTTGAACGCCAAGAACACGACCAGTACCAGCAGCATCACTTGTGGCACCCGGGGACGGCGCGGCGCGTCCAGCACCTCCATGATGATGAACACTCCACCGATGGCGATGCAGACGACCTCCAGCGCCGACACGATGAACGGCCCCGACCACTCCACCCCGGCAAGCTGCATCACGTACCAGATGGAACCGAGGTCGGCACCACGGGTGGCGTTATAGCTGTAGAAGTAGGCCCAGCCGGCGCGATCAGTGAGCAGCAACGGTAGGTTGAGCGCCAACCAAGACACCACCCCGCCCGAAAAAAACAGCAGGAAGGCCCGGCCCTTACCGGCGCGTACACACAGCAACAGCAGCACCGGCACCAGCGCCACCGGGTAGAACTTGGCGGCGCAAGCGATACCGGCAATGATGCCGGCGGGCAGCGGAAGCCGTCTGGCCCACAGCAGCAGTGACAAGCTGGTGAGCATCACCGCCAGCAAATCCCAGTTGATGAGCGCCGCCGTCATGATCGCGGGCGAGAACGCCACGAATACCGCGTCCCAGGCACGCAGCCGGATGCCCTGTGTATGCCTGACCGCCGCTTTCGCGCCCAGCCGGAGATGAATCACCACCAACGCCATGAAGCATCCGAACAGCAGCACCGCGCTCACCGCGAAAAACAGGTTGGTGGCGTGCAACAGGTCGGCACCACTCACCCCCGGTTCCACTTTCGCGCCCAGCAGGCCGGCCATCCAACGAGTGAAAGTGATGAAGTAGCCGATGAGCGGCGGATACTCCAGCGGAGGGTCACTCGCCCATACGTTACCGCCCTCGTGCAGCGGTGCGCGGTTCAGGTACAACACACTGATGTCGGAGTAGCACAGCCTGGGGAAGGTGTTTATGGTCTCGTCAGAGTCGCTTCGGATACAGGGTGCCTGCCTGAGCATCAAGATCAACCATGACACCAGCGCCGCGCCGATCGTCCAAGGCACCGGGTCGTACCAAACCCCGCCGATACGCGCACGTTTGCCCAGTGGGCCGCCGATGCGCCCCGTCAATCCAGGGGCATCGGGGAAATATCCGGTGAGCGGGCTGGTCACTCGGCCAGTCTAGCCAGCCGCACGACCAGACAAGCCAGCCGCACAGCCAGACAAACGCGGAACGGCTGCCTTTACGCTGCGTTTCACTTACGGGGTGTCGCTTTCCTCCGCCGTCGGATCGGTCTCATCCGGGTCGGTCTCCGGGGGATCGGTTCCGGACGGATCGTCCGGGGGCACCGTCGGCGGCGTCGGGGACGGAGTAGGAGTAGGTGTGGGGGTGGGCGACGGAGTGATCGGGTTCCACTCCTGTCCACTGCCGTTCACGTTGGGCGGTGGATCGAACTTGAGGTTGGGCAGCTCCTCGTTCGCCAGCTTCATGTACGTGCCCCAGACGCGAACCGGCCAGGATCCCCCGGTGAAGAACCCCCATCCGGAGGGTCGATACGGATAGAGACTGGAGTAGCCCTCCGGCCCCGCCACGAACATCACCGCGGTGCTGATTTGCTTCGTAAACCCCACGTACCAGGCCGCTTTCACCTCGCCTTCCGCCTCGGCGGTGCCGGATTTAGCGGCAGCATAATGCCCCACCCGCTCCGCGTAGGAGTTCATGCGTACCGTCTCCTGCATGGCGTACGCCAGATCGCGGCAGATGTCGGCCTCGATGGTTTGGGTGATCTCCGGGGTGGCACGGTACAGCACCTCACCCGATGCGGTACGTACCTCCTGAATCAGGTACGGGGCGGCATAGCGGCCATAGTTGGCGATGGTCGCGTATCCGGTGGCCTGGTCGAGCGGTGAAATCTCACCAGAACCCAAGGTGATACGGCTGTGGAGATCCCACCCGGCGCCGGTCGGCACCCCCGCGTCGTTTGCGGCACGCGCCACCTCCTCCGGGCCGTTCGGGGTACGTAACACCAGATCCACAAATGCGGTATTGATCGACTCCGGGAGGGCGTATTCGAGGGTAACCAGGCCGTAGTTCGTACCCGCGAAGTTATCGACCGAGACGCTGTCGCCCTGTGGCGTGAACGAGTCACCCCGTAGCAGCGATTTCAGTGAGAAACCATGCCGTTCACCGGCGATGAAGGCGTACGGCTTGAACGTGGAACCAGCCATTCGAGGTGTGGTAGCCCAGTTGCGCTGCTGACTTACGAAATCCGGGCCGCCATACAGCGCCAGGATGCGCCCGGTGCCGACTTCAACCGAAGCCATGCCGATATGCAATTGGCTGATATCGACGTCCGGACGGGCCCCAACGATCTGCGCCACATAGTCCTGAACGGTGGACTCCATCGCCCACTGCAACGAGTGGTCGATAGTGGTGATGACACTCAACCCACCGCCCTGAATCTGTTCTTCGGGGTAGCCCATTTCGGCGAGTTGCGCCTCCACCATCTTTATCAGATAGCCGCCGGGGCCGCCGTAAGTGTCGTGAATCGGGATGTGGGGAAACTCCGGCGGATGTGCCAGATAGTACTTGTATTCGGTTTCGGTGAGGTTCCCCATGGTGAGCATCCCGTCCAGTACGTACTCATACCGTTTCAGGAATCCATCTTCGTTGCCCTCGATGCCCGGGTCCCACAGGCCGGGCGAGTTCAGGATAGCCGCGAGCGCCGCCGCTTGTGGCACCGTCAACTGCGCCGCGTCGATGCCGAAGTACGCCCGCGCCGCCTCTTGAATGCCGTACGAGCCACGCCCGAACCAGATGGTGTTGAGATACCCCTCCAGAATCTCTTCCTTCGGCATCTCCTCGTTGAGTTTCACCGCGATAATCAGTTCTTTGAGCTTACGGGTTAACGTCTGCTCATCGGTCAGGTACATCAGTTTGATGTATTGCTGCGTGATGGTGGAACCAGACTGGAGTTCACCACCAGCGATGATGTTGAACCCGGCGCGAATCATGCCGGGGATGGAGATGCCGGGGTTCGTCCAGAAGGTGCGATCTTCCGCCGCCAACACCGCGTTGATGATGGATTCGGGCATCTCCTGGTACGACAATGGCGTGCGGTTCTGCATCGCCAGCGTGCCCAACTCAGTGGTGGCGTCGTTGTAGTAGATGCGGGTGTTCGCGGTGGTGAAGTCTTCGTTGGGGTCGGGAATGTCGATGCTGTTGTACGCGATTATCGCCGCGATGACTCCAACGAGTGACAAAAATGCCACTACGATCATCACCCATAGTGCGACGGTAAGCACCTTCTGTTTGGTGGTCTTGTTGCGCCACGGAGTCGCTTTTTGCTTGCCTTTGGCTTTGACCTTGGCCTTGGTCTTGCCTCGTGTCGTAGCGCCTTTGGACGCGGTGGTCTTCGTGGCGGTAGTGCTGCGAGATTGCGGCTTGGCCGCTGGACGTTTACCGCTGCGGGATGCCGAACGTCCACCTGTACTGCCTGCCATGCGTCTCCTCCAACCCACGGTCGGAGTCGCCCTATTGCGGCGGCGGGGAAGTTCGACCGTGGCTATCATTCTAGGCATAGCAGCGGCGATGTACTTGACGCTAAGGTTGCGTCTGTGTAGTTACTGGCGCGTTACCGAGACATACTACCTAGTCAAACGATAATTGTCTTAGCTAACAGCGGATGCGCTTCCGCGCCGCTACTGGACGTGCATGGGAGGCTTGGGCTGGCCCCACCCACCCACCAGTGGCCATGGTGTACGAACCGAGGTCGAGTTCGGCGTCCACCGCAGCACTGTGAGTGAATGGTTGCGGCGCGCCACTTCTTGGCGAATCAACCCGGTTATAGCGAATAGGTGGCTTTCCAGAAGATCCTGTCACCGACGACTATCCTGGGGCCCGGAAAGCCTCCGCTGAGTTCCCGGCTCTCGATAAACGAATCGGTGACATTGACGAGCAGGCGGCGTTGTTCCAAGCTGACCAGATACCAAGCTGATAGGTCACGCAGCGAATCGGCGACCTGGAAGATGCCCGCCTGGGTGATGATCTCCAGCACAACCTCAAACCAGCGCAGTCTTTTACGCCGAACCAAAGGACGAATCGCGGTGGCCTGCGGATAGGTCGCTAGAACCGCCGCGTCCGACGCGCTGCGGGCCCTGCCGCCTCGGTGAAACTGCGACAAGTCAATACTCTGCCTGACCACCTCACCGGTGGGGCCATCCCAACCGGTTGCCAGCAGCGAGTCCATATTCACATCGAACAGGCGCGCAATAGATTGCAGATTGGCGATGTCCGGGGTTCCGCGATCAGACTCCCATTTCGTTACGGCCTGCCGCGACACGCATAGTTTGTCAGCAAGTTCCTCCTGCGTGAACCCTGCCTGAACCCTCGCCTGTCTGAGTTTCTGCCCTAACGTCATCTTCGGTTCCTTTCCTGCGCCCAACGTCTCCTGCGCCCAGCGTCGTTTCCACTCCAGCATGACAGAGGCCAGGCCAACCTCCGCGGAAACAACCGCTACGTTGCGTAGCATTCCGGAAACCGTTCGAGTCTCCCGCTCTCGCTAGGTCTTTCCCCGCGATACTCACGGAACTGCACTAATCTGTCAGCGTCCACAGCTCCAGCAATCGCTCCTTTGACCGGTGCCTTTGTTGCAGCGAAGCCTCAACTCACCTCGAAGACGGTGACGTGCTGGGATTTGTAGAACCTGCCCCGGGTCGCGGTGAACCGCAGTACGGTGTAGTCGGGGTCGTTGACACCCTCCTTGTAGAACATGCGGTCGCCGGTCTTCCAGATCAGTTTCCGGCTGGCCTCGTCGCGCAACGTCTCCATCGTGCCGTACAGCGTCAGGCCAGTGAAATGGAACTCGTCAAAGAAGTACAGTGCCGCGTTCGGATTTGCCTCGAACTCGGCAACTTTGCTTGAAGACGTATTGGTCGTCAACCAGAATTGTGCCAATCCTTCCCGGTGGCGGGGAGCCAACATGGCCCTCATGTCAGGGTTGCCTCTGGCGTCAAGCGATGCGACAACAACCGTCTTGGCCTTGTCGATAAGCTTCTCGGCCAGGCTCATTACGTCACTCATTTGTGTCTCCTTCGAGGCATGAGATCACGGGTCGAGCCCGTGATGACGAACAGGCTCATTACATCACTCATTTATGTCTACTCCGAGGTATGAGATCACGGGTCAAGCCCGTGATGACGAACAGCGCGCCCCGCGATGACGAACAGCGCGCCCCGCGATGACGAACAGCGCGCCCTGTTATGACGAAC
>JAIRRM010000139.1 GCA_031255975.1 Propionibacteriaceae bacterium
AGCCGGGTACCAGAACCGCCCGCCATAATCACGGCATAATCCATGCGCCCCAATATATGTGGCGGCTCGCCGTAGCACCACTACACCGGTCACATGACGCTCAGCACAGCCTGCGCCGCCACCGACCGATCACGCGCTAATGTTGTCAAGTGGCAGATAAGCACCTCCCCGAAAGCGCCGAAGCCGCCCAGCGCGCCGCAGATTTGGAGTGGCTGTACGGCGGTAAGACCCCGCCGTATGCCAGTGAACCAGAAGTAGCGCCGCGAGGCACACCTGCCGCCGTCAAGACTCCGGGCACCCCGCCCGGCAAGGGTTGGGTGAGCGTAGCACCCGATGGCGACATATCCACCACAGCCGCCACCACGCCTCCAAAACGGCGCAAGGGCCATCCGATCCGCAATAGCCTCATCGCAGTTCTGGTACTGGCGCTGATTTGGCTGGGGTTCATGGGCTACACCCCATTCCACGCCTGGAGCGAGGTGGAACGCATCAGCAACACCCCGACGGGCACCCGCCCCGCCGACACCCCCGGCACGCTGTTTCTACTGGTTGGAAGCGATTCACGCGACTCCATGACCGCAGCGGAACGCGAGAAATACGGCACCGGATACGCCGAGGGCAGCCGCACCGACACCATGTTGCTGTACTACATTCCGCCCGAAGGCGCTCCGGCTCTCATCAGCCTGCCGCGCGACTCATACCTGGATATTCCCGGATACGGCCCCGACAAGCTCAACGCCGCATACTCCTACGGCGGCGCGCCGCTGCTCACCGCGACCGTGGAGCAGTTCACTGGGTTGCGCATCGATGGCTACCTGGAGATCTCCATGGTGGGGTTCGCCAAGTTGGTCGACTACGTCGGCGGCATCAACGCCTGTCTGGATGAAGATGTGGCAGATCACGACTCTGGGCTGTACCTGCCCGCTGGTTGCCACGATCTAGACGGACGACTGGCACTGGCATACGTGCGGATGCGCTACGCGGACCCGCGCGGCGATCTGGGCCGGGTGGAGCGGCAGCGAAAAGCCATCTCCCTGGTGGTCGCGAAGCTGGCGGTACGCGAAAACGTGCTGTTGCCCTGGCGCTGGTGGGAAGTCACACATGAACTGGTCTCGCTCGTCACTGCTGGGGAAGACACCGGGCTCGGTCAACTTTGGGACGCCGCAATGGGAGGGGTTAAGTTCATCTCCGGCGAGGCGTTGCTGTTCACCGCCCCCATCGCCGATCCAGACGCATACACCGACGCCGGTTCCAGCGTGCTGCTGGATGCCGATGAATGCGCCGCGCTGTTCGCAGAGATCGCCGCCGGGGACACCTCGCGACTTGAGCGTTTCGTACGCAGCTAGTCAGCGGCGGACTGGCTAACTCTGGGGCGCGACGGCGCGTACCTTGGCACCCTTCGCGGTAGCGGCAACACGCAGCGATTCCATGAAAGCCAGATACCTAGTGGTCAACTTCTCGTCCCCGGATGCCAGGATGCGCACCGCAAGCAGCCCGGCGTTGCGGGCGTTGCCGACGCCAACGGTAGCCACCGGCACCCCGGCGGGCATCTGTACGATGGAGAGCAACGAGTCGAGGCCGTCTAGTGTCTTGAGCGCCACCGGCACCCCGATCACCGGCAGCGGGGTGACAGCGGCCAGCACACCCGGCAGATGGGCAGCACCACCGGCACCCGCGATGATGACACGTAGCCCCTGCTCGGCGGCGGCGCGTCCGTACGCCAGGGTGTCGTCTGGCATCCGGTGCGCCGACAGCACATCAGCCTCCCAGTAGATGCCGAACTCATCCAACGCGGTGGCGGCTGGCTCCATGATGGGCCAGTCGGAATCCGAACCCATGATGATGCCTACCAGTGGGGTGGCCATCGCATACCTCCTAGCCAGTCCAAGTACCCAATCAGTCAGTCGCTTCGCCGCTGTTGCACAACCGCGCCTCAGCCTACCCGTCCCGGCCCATACGCCCAGACCAACTCGGACAGCAGCGAGTGTAGCCAGGCGATACGTGGCAACCCCGGTATCAGCAACACCTGTCCGCTGGTCATGGTCAGGCGCAGCGTTCCAGAACCCAGCATTCGTTCGGCAAGGCTAACCGAGTGCGACACCTGTTGGATGTGGGAAAGCGGGATGTCGTGACGCACCGTGGCCATGATGCCGGTGCGGGTTTTGATACGGCGATTGGTCACTAGGCATTCGGTAGCCAACCAACGCGCCACCGGCACCACCACACTCACCAACACCAACAGCGCGATGACGGCGAGCAAAGCCCAGTTGCCGTACGGTTGCCAGTTACGTGGCAACCACGCCAGCCCGCCCCCGGTAGCCATGGCCAGCACGATGAACGCCAGCGCTGGGCCCGCCAGGAACGCGGCAGAGCGCCGGGTGTCCACGATGACCTTCTCCCCCGCCGCTAACCCAGCTCCCAAGGCGATCATCACATCACCTGAGATGCACCACGTCACCGGCTGCGAATGACGTCACCACACCGTCGACTACCACCAGCAGCGAACCATCCGTATCAATGCCCACGGCTTTGCCCTCCGCCGTCTCAACGTCGGAGAGGATCACCCGCACGTCGCGCCCGATGGTGGACGACAGCGCCACGTATTCGGCGCGTACCTCCCCGGTGGCTTGCCAGCGTAAGAAATAACGGCTGAGTGACGCCAAGATATGGGCAGCGATCACCGATTTGTCGGTAGGTAGCCCTGCCAGCGCCAGTGAAATGGCGGTGGGTAGCGGTAATTCTTCCGCGCACTGTCCGACATTTACACCGATGCCGATGACGGCGTACGGGCCACTACCGTCCGCGATGATGCCGCATACTTTGCGCCCGTCTATCAGCACGTCATTGGGCCATTTGAGTTCCACCGCTACCGCCTGGTCGGCAGCGAGGGAGCGTATCGCTTCAGCCACCGCCATGCCGCAGAGCAGCGACAACCACCCCCACTGCGTCATCGGACGGCCCGGCTTCAGCAGCACACTCATGGCTATGTTGCTGCCCGGAATATCCAGCCATGTTCGGGTAAACCGGCCCCGCCCGGCGTTCTGATGCTCCGCGATGAGCACCGTACCCGGAGCGGCTGTACCGGCGGCCACGGCCTGAAGCAGATCGGCGTTGGTGGAGCCGGTCTCGGCCACCACGGTGATCGGGCCCAGGCCAGTGTCAGGCCCCAGTAGATCGGTGATGCGGGCTGCCTCGGCAGCGGGAAGTTGCGGCACGCCCCCAGCCTAGTCAGGACAATGCGCGGGAGTCACCTTGGGAAACCTGTTTTGACACCATGCGGGCGCTTCTGATCTGTCGCCGCAGCGCAATCCACACTTTCGGGGGTAAACGACCATTAGGCTGTACGTAGCACGCGCCCAAGCCGCGTGGCTACGAACTTAGGAGCCCGAATGAGCGAAATCAACGACATCCTCTCGTCCATCCCGCTGAGCACCCTCGCCAAGCAGTTGGGGGTGACCCAGACACAGGCGAAGTCGGCGTCCACCCAGGCCATCAAGACGCTGCTGAGCGGCTTGCACTCCAACGTGTCTACCTCGGACGGCGAGGCCAGTTTGGCGGCTGCATTGCAGCAGCACGCCACCACGGGCAGGGCCGTGGCTAGCGGCAAGAAGATCAAGATTGACTCCATTGACGTGAGCGACGGCAAGAAAATCGTGACACATGCGCTCGGTGCCGATGTGAACTCGGTGGCCTCGGCACTCTCCAACGCCACCGGCACAGAACAGTCGCTGCTTTCCAAACTGTTGCCGATTCTGGCCCCAGTGGTGATGGCATATCTCGCTAGCAAGGTGCTGGGCGGCGGTTCGTCGGCTGGCAGCACCAAAAAGCCCAAGAAAGAGCAGCAAGACACCAGTGCCCTGGGGGACATCCTCGGCGGCTTGGGCGGTATCCTTGGCGGCGGTACCCAGCAGCAGACATCCGACAGCGGATTGCTCGGCGGTATCCTCGGCGGCATCCTCGGCGGCGGCACTTCAAGCGGCAAATCCGGTAGCGGCAACGTGCTGGGGGACATCCTCGGCAACCTGTTCTGAGCCATGATTCGAGTGGTACTCGGGTCGGCGTCACCGGCCCGGCTGGCGGTGTTGCGCTCTGCCGGAATCAAACCGGAGGTGATCGTCTCTGAGGTGGACGAGGCAGGCGCGACCGCCCCCGACACCGAGGCTTTGGTGTGCGAACTCGCCCGGCTGAAGGGTGAGGCGGTGTTGGCTCGGGTGCTGGATGACGCGGCGGATTCGTCCACTCCCGCCTCCGAAACGGTGGTACTGGCCTGTGACACCATGCTGGAGATGGATGGCCGCCCTCACGGTAAACCTGGTAGTGCGGCGGCGGCGCTGACCCGGCTACGCGAGATGCGCGGTGGCGTAGGCACCCTCTACACCGGGCATTTCGTGGCGGTGATCGATGAAAAAGGCACGGTGGCAAAGCAGGTACGGGCGGCGGCCACCACGGTGCATTTTGCCGATATGAGCGATGCTGAGATCGCTTGGTACGCCGCCACCGGTGAGCCGTCA